>NZ_JALNUM010000170.1:0-9800 GCF_026540795.1 Methylobacterium sp. GC_Met_2 | reverse complement strand
GTGAGAGCGATCCGCTTCGGTACAGAGCTTTCAGCCGCGTCACGCGATCAATCTCACCAAGCCGCTCCCTCGGCCTTCCCGACCCGCTGCGTGGATTCTGACCGACCGACGAACCGTGCTTGTCTCAGGGCGGATCGGGCGCATTTGCGCGGAGGCGCAGACCCGCAGCGGAGCGCGTGCCGTCGTCAGGCACCCGCCCTATCGGATCACCGGCACGCGGTAAACAAGCTGCGTGGCCATCGGACGGCCACCGGCGCCGCTTCGTCGCACCGGGCCGGGACGCGCGATCCTCAGCCGTCGAGGCCGAGCATCAGCCCGATATTCTGCACCGCCGCCCCGGAGGCGCCCTTGCCGAGATTGTCCAGGCGCGCCACCAGCACCGCCTGCCCGTGCTCGGACGAGCCGAACACACGCAGCTCCAGCCGGTCGGTGTCGTTGAGCGCCTCCGGCTCGATCGTCTCGCCCTGCGCCCCCGAGGCGGCGCCCGGCACGACCTGTACCAGCGGCCGGTCGGCGTACCAGTCGCGGAGCGCAGCTTCCAGATCGGCGGAAGCGGGCTTGCCCGGCAGCGCGTCCAGATGGAGCGGGATGCTCACCAGCATGCCCTGCCGGAAATTGCCCACGGACGGCACGAAGATCGGCCGCCGGGCGAGCCCGCTGTAGCGCTGCAGCTCCGGCACGTGCTTGTGGGCGAAGCCGAGGCCGTAGAGCAGGAACGGCGCCGCCGTGCCCTGCTCATAGGCTTCGATCATGCTCTTGCCGCCGCCGCTGTAGCCGCTGACCGCGTTGACGCTGATCGGATGATCGGCCGGGATCAGACCGCCCTCCACGAGGGGCCGCAGGAGCGCGATGCCCCCGGTCGGATAGCAGCCAGGATTGGCCACCCGCCGGGCGCGGGCGATCGCGGCGCCCTGCTCCCGGGTCATCTCCGGGAAGCCGTAGCTCCAGCCTTCGGCCACGCGATGGGCGGTGCTGGCGTCGAGCACGCGGGGTCCGCCGCCCGGCAGGCTGTCGGCGAGCGCCACCGTCGCCTTGGCGGCCTCGTCGGGCAGGCACAGCACGACGAGGTCGACCGCGGCGAGCAGCGCGCGCTTGGCCTCCGGATCCTTCCGGTGCTCGGGCGCGATGCTGCGCAGGGCGACCCGCCCGTCGCGCTCCAGGCGCTCGCGGATGCCGAGACCGGTCGTGCCGGCCTCGCCGTCGATGAACACGGTGGGCTTCGTCGCGCCTTCGCCAGACATCGTCCGTCTCGCTTTCTCAAAGGGGCCGTGCCGCCCGCCTCGGGCACCGCGGCCGGGGATCAGGTGCGCGCGGTGCGACAGCCTGTCAACGGCCATGCGCCGGGCTCGAAACGCAAAGAGGGCGGCCCCCGCAGGAACCGCCCTCTCCGTGACACCGGTATGACCGGATGTCTTAACGCTTGGAGAACTGGAAGCTGCGGCGGGCCTTCTTGCGGCCGTACTTCTTACGCTCGACCACGCGGGCGTCGCGGGTCAGGAAGCCTTCGCGCTTCAGCGGCGCGCGCAGCTCCGGCTCGTAGTAGGTCAGCGCCTTCGAGAGGCCGTGACGCACCGCGCCAGCCTGACCCGAGAGGCCACCGCCCGCCACCGTGACGTTGATGTCGTACTGGTCGATACGGCCGGCGATCTCCAGCGGCTGGCGCAGGATCATGCGCAGCACCGGCCGGGCGAAGTACACCTCCACCGGGCGCTTGTTGATCGTGACCGTGCCGTTGCCGGGCTTGATCCAGACGCGGGCGACCGCGTCCTTACGCTTGCCGGTGGCGTAGGCCCGACCCTGGGCGTCCAGCTTCTGGACGTGGACGGGGGCCTCGTTGGCGGGGTCGGCCGCGCCGGTATTCGCCCGGTTGAGGTCGGCGAGGGACTGCAGGGTCGCCATGATCAAGCGCTCACGTTCTTGCGGTTGAGGGCGCCGACGTCGAGCGCCTGCGGCTGCTGGGCGACGTGCGGGTGCTCGGCGCCCTTGTAGACGCGGAGGTTGCCGAGGATCTGGCGGAAGAGCGGGCCGCGGGGCAGCATGCGCTCGACGGCCTTCTCGACCACACGCTCGGGAAAGCGCCCTTCGAGGATGAACTTGGCCGTGCGCTCCTTGATCCCGCCCGGATAGCCGGTGTGGTAGTAGTAGCGCTTCTGGACGTACTTGCGGCCGGTGAACTTCACCTTGTCCGCGTTGACGACGATGACATGGTCGCCGCAATCGACGTGGGGCGTGTAGGCGGCCTTGTGCTTGCCGCGCAGGCGCATCGCCACGATCGACGCCAGACGGCCCACAACGAGGCCCTCCGCGTCGATCACGATCCACTTCTTGTCGACCTCGGCGGGCTTCAGCGAGGTGGTCTTCATAGCCAAATCCCAGGGGTTCCGACGCATCCGACCCCGACCGGCGGGGCCGTCAGGCATCGGGGTGCCGAAAAAGGAGCCGCCGCGTGGGGGGCACGCGGCGGCGGTAGCGGGTGCATAGCCGGACGCGCATGCCGGGTCAACACGGAACTGATTTTTTCTCGAAAATCCAACTCTCCGAGTGGGTTAGCGGATGCGGTATCGGGATACCTCATTCACTCGCTGCGTCGGCCGCGCTCGGCGATGGTGAGCTTCTGGACACCCTTGGCGGCGAGCACCGGCTTGCGCGCGGTGAGGATCCGGGAATTCACCCCCGTCCAGCCGATCTCGCCCGAGAGCCGCCCGTACTCGATCTTGGGACAGCGGTTCATGATCACCGTGAGGCCCTGGGCCTCGGCCCGGGCAGCGGCTGCGTCGTCGCGCACGCCGAGCTGCATCCAGATGATTCTGGGCAGGGGCGAGAGCGCCAGTGCCTCGTCGACCAGCGGGCCCGCAGCGGCGGAGTTGCGAAAGATCTCGACTATGTCGATCGGCTGGCCGCCCAGGGAGGCCTGCGCCTCGGCGAGCGTCGCCGCGACCCGGCGGCCGAGCAGATCCTGGCCGGCGAGGCCGGGATTGACCGGGATCACCGCGTAGCCCCGGGCGAGCAGGTATTTCATCACGATCCAGCTCGGGCGAGCGGGGTTTGCCGAGGCGCCCACCAGCGCGATCGTGCGCGTATCGTTCAGGATCGCACGGATCCGCGCGTCGGGGTAGCGCGCATGCCGGTCGGCAACCGCGCCGGGTTCGTCGCCTGTCGCTTGCATGGCGTGCCTCCTCCGCTGGACGGAACACGCAAAACGTCTTCGCTGCCGATATCGTGTACTCAACTTATGCGTTTCTAGCAATCCGAGGCCAGATCAACGAGAATGCATTGCGTCACGCGACCTTTTGAAAAGGTGACCGCACGATGTTTTCGGCGTTCAGTACGTACATATTCCGCAATTACTCTAAAAATTCGGATCGCACGAGGCTGTCGAGCGAACTATCCGCAACCAGTCTGTCGTCGACGAATAAGGCCAATGGATCGGTCGCGGCCAACGGCAAGGCAAACGCGAAGGAGTCCTTTGGCCAAGTCACCGTCAGGGCAAGAGCTTTTCTCGACGGCGCTTATATCCGGCTCAACAAAACGGCGGACAGGCATACGACCGAACATGAATGGCGCGACGTCATCAATATCGGTAAGCTGGATAGACGTGCGCTCTACGCAATCAGGACCAACCACGGCGGCTTGTTCTCGGAGGCCGAGATCAAGGCCGCGACCTTGCCCGTCGAGGATTTGCTTGCAGCGGCGAGTGCCGCCGCCGACCCGAGGGGTAAAGATCCGGCCGCCGCGTTCAAGGCGTCGATCGGCGTTCTGGATGGCGCCTCCACCGAAGAGAAGGTGTCCCTGTCCTGGATAACCGCGCGCGCCAAAGCGCAATGGAGTTACGAAAACGCGATGCGCGAAACGCATCCCGGGCGCATTCCGGTCACTGTCGAGACGAGCAATCCTGTCGTCGATTTGTTCGTCAAAGCGTGGCGCGAGTTTGCCTCGAGCAAGTATAATAGCCTGGACAGTGTCGAAGACACGCCATCGTGGTCGAAGGCCATGTCGCTCTGGCGCATCCAAGAAAGCAAACGTGCGGATCCGAAGGCCATGGGGTCTCTTTGACGCGCGTTCAGCATCAATGCCGCGACTGGAGCGCTCGATCGTACGGCTGCTGCGCTGTCTGAGCACGCTACAGCCGCCAGACCTCGAAGCCCAGTCGCGCGAAGGTGGCCCGGTCGTGGAGCGCCTTCACGTCCACCACCAGACCCCCGGGCCGCAGCCGCGCGGTGATCGCCGCTGGCCCCAGAGCGGCATAATCCTGATGCGGGACGGCGATCACCACCGCGTCGGCCGCGTCGGGCAGGTCGTGCCACGCGACCAGCGCGATCCCGTACTCGGCCCGGGCCTCCGCGGCGCTGGCGCGGGGATCGTGGACCGCGACGGAGCAGCCGAATTCTTCCAACTCCCGGACGAGGTCGGCGACCTTGGAGTTGCGCAGGTCCGCGCAATTCTCCTTGAAGGTCAGGCCGAGCACGATGATACGGCCTCCGCCCGGCCCCCCGCCCCCGCGGACGATCCGTTTGACCGTCCCGCGGGCGACGTGGGCGGCCATGCTGTCGTTGATGCGCCGCCCGGCCAGGATCACCTGCGGGTTGTAGCCTATCATCGCGGCCTTGTGGGTGAGGTAGTAGGGATCGACCCCGATGCAGTGGCCGCCGACGAGACCCGGGCGGAACGGCAGGAAATTCCACTTGGTGCCGGCCGCCTCGAGCACCTCCAGCGTGTCGAGGCCGAGCTTGTCGAAGATCAGCGACAGCTCGTTCATCAGGGCGATGTTGAGGTCGCGCTGGGTGTTCTCGATCACCTTGGCGGCCTCCGCGACCCGGATGGACGTGGCAGCGTGGATGCCCGCCTCGATGATCGAGCCGTAGAGCGCCCTCAGCCGTGCCAACGTCTCAGGGGTGTCGCCCGAGACGATCTTCACCACCCGGGTGAGGTTGTGCTCCCGGTCGCCCGGGTTGATCCGCTCCGGTGAGTAGCCGACGAAGAAATCCGTTTTCCAGCGCAGGCCGGAGGATTGCTCCAGGACGGGGATGCAGATCTCCTCGGTCGCGCCGGGATAGACGGTGGATTCGAACACCACGGTCGTTCCCGGCCGCATGTGCTGCCCGACCAGCGCGGCAGCCTGGATCAGCAGGTCGAAATCCGGCCGCTGGGCCGCATCGACGGGGGTCGGGACCGTGACGATGATGACGTCGACCGCCGACAGTGCGGCGGGATCGTCGGTGATCGTGAGGTGCCGGGCGGACTCGAACGTCGCCGCGTCGACCTCGCCCGCGGGGTCGCGGCCGGCGCGGTAGGCCGCCACCTTGCCGGCGGACCGCTCGTAGCCGATCGTTGTCCGCATTCGGCCGAAGGCGAGGGCCAAGGGGAGCCCGACATAGCCCAGGCCGACGACTGCCACGCTCTCCGCCACGCCGCATCCCTCAGCGGACGCCAGAAGCTCCAATCACCGTGCCGCCCGCCCGGCGCGTATAGGGGGGGGACGGGCCCGCGTCGATCCGAATCACGGACGATGGCGGTGGGCTGCCCCATCGTCCGCGATGCCCGCATGCCTGGGGCGCCCGCCCGGCGCCCGCCTTCTCAACTGTCCGTCTCGACGTGCTCATCCCATTCGATCCGGCGTGGCCGGATCGCCGGCACGGCTGCGCCAATGCCGATCCGGACCGCCGTTCCCACGATGGCGATCGCGGCGCAGATGAGGAGGATGGTGTCGAGCACGGTGTTTCAGATCAGAGATCGGCCGGCACGATGATGCCGGGCGGCGCGCTGGCGGGCGCGCGTGTTGTGGAGGCGCCGCATCTGTTCATGAAGGAGAAGATCCTCGTGCACCGGATGAACGGCCGTCACGGAGCGAAGCGGGGCTTCCGAGCGGTCATCGCCCTGGAGATAGACTGGTTTCATCGCCGCCCTCCTCAGTAGTCTCTACGCATGAGCTTAGCCATTTGTAGATCAATTGCAACCCTACCTGCCGAATAGGCCGGGCGGATCGCGGAGCAGGCTCGGTGCAGCGGACCGTGACGGGTCTGAACGTGCGGGCGCCGAACTGCAACAGGCACGCGCTTTTTCGTCGTGCCGGCCGCCGCGGGGCGCGGTGATCCGTTCCGCAGCTTCGGGCTCCGCGGGCGATGCTGCTTGCCCAGCCCTTTCGGCGCTACCGCCTGGGACGGAACCTTCCGATTGCGGTGCGGATGCTGCAACATCCGATCGAAGCTTGTCCTTCATCCGAAGTGCTAAGACATGTGTTACGTGCAAACCTTCCCGTTAACCGGTTCTTAACGCTTTGATCCTATCTCGTAGATGAGGGCCGACCGCTGGGGTCTGCTCCCTCTATCGGGCGAAATTCCGATGCTCTTCGTAGTCGCGGCAGCGCTCGGTGGCGGCGTGGCGACGGCCGCCCTTCTGGGTCCGATCAGTCCGCTTGCGGCGCTGATCACTGCACCGTTCATCGCCAGCGCGACCGCCCTCCTGGCCAGCTTCGCGGTGGCATGGAGCCGAAGCCGCAACGGATCGGCGAATCAGGTCTCCGACGTGCAGACCGACGCGATGGTGGCGGCGCTTCGGACGTTGGCCGAGCAGGCCAAGCCTGCCGCTCCGGCCCCCCGGACCTCCGCCGAGCATCACCGGGTCGCTTGAAGCGCAAGAGCGCGTCGCAGCAAAGACTTGGCATCACCAGTTGCGGGACTCGCCCGATCGCCGCGCGACTCCGGTTACGGACGCGCGACGATCGTGCCCGGGCCGCCGACGTCCGCTCCGATCACCTGCCCGGTCACGGCGCGGCTACGGAAGCCGTCCGTTCCCCATGGCGCGGCATGCGCGCGCCCATCGCGCGGACATAGGCGGCACGCGCCATCAGGCGCTCGGCCAATGCGCTGCCCGGATGCCGGCATGCCAGTGCGCGGGCCGTATCTTCCATCGTCTCCGGCTCGACCCCCCACTGGAGCTGATCTTCCGCGGAGACGAGTAATCTCCAGAACGGGATGAATTCGTCCGACATTGGCACAGATTCCCGGGTGACTGTTGTACTGCCGGGTTCATTGCAAATATCGCTGCTATCGTCGGGTGTCCCGCCGCGGGTGGACCCGACTCGGGACGGGCAGCCGAAACGCTCAAGCCGGCGCGGATCAGGCGGCCAGCGCGAACGTGGCGCCCGCGAAGCCGAGACCGGCGAGGAACAGGCTCCCGCCCATCACCTCGAGGAGGGCGCGGTAGCGCGGGGACCACAGGGACGCGGCCGCCATGCAGGCGCCGGCGACGACACAGAATATGCCAAACGACATCATGGTGGCCTCCGCAGTTTACCGCACCTCGACAATTACGGTTGCGAATAGACCCGGTTCCAGCGCGCGCAGATTGTCGACAGCTTAATCCGCCCATCTTGCAGGCGGCGCGGTCTCCGCTCAACCGGAGCAGGTCGGCCACGTCGCACATGGCGTTGATCGTCTTCATCCCGAGAACGGCGGTGATCGGCCGGGAGGACCTGTCCGCCTCGAGGACGGGCGTCATCGGGGCGTCGGCGGTTCGCGAGCGCCGTATCGATCAGAAGGATCTCCACGATGGCGGCGCAGGCTGGTTCGAGCCAGTGCGGCGAAACGATCTGAATCGATCTGTTTCTCGGCACGATCCGGCGGCCCGATCTGGTCCCGACGCGCCGCCCGGCCTCTGAATGCGGCCCGTCCTTCAGACGGCCCATGGCTCGGGGATGATGTCCACAGCGCGGCAGATATGACGCATGTTAGGGACCGGTCGTGGGCATTATGCGAGGCTTATGATCAGTCTTCGTGTGTGCGTAGAGAACGACATGATTGAGGATACACCACGGGTCGCCAAGGAATTCCACGTCGGCGCGCGCGGTGACCGATATGCGTTGACGCGAGATCTGAAAACCGGTCAGCCCTACGTGCTGCACCGTCCCGGCGAGGACGTGCCGGAGGTTCAACTCGACCTTGGCTCGTTCCTCGTGCTGTTCCGCGGGCAGGAAAGGGACGACCTCCTGCACCTGATCGCGTCGCTGCTGCCGGACGACGAATCCGCGGTCGAAGCGCATGCCGATCCCGTCCGGCCGGCTCGGTTCATGGCGCGCTGGCTGCCGAATCGGCAGGACTGATCGGTCAGGATCCGGATAGCGCGACCACGACAGGGACGAGCGAGCCGCGTGCGATCGGCGCGAACAGGACCAGGACCGAGGCCGGGACGATGCGCGTGACGGCGGCGTTCTCCTGCCGCTCGGCCTGCGGACCCGGTCGCCGCGACGGCTCCCGCTGAGGGGGATGGATCGGTTCTCGGGCAGGACGAGCACCGGTGCCCTTTCGAAGCGTGTGCCGCGGTGTGACTCCGCCACCCCACGCGCGCAGTTGTGTCGTCACCGCGACGATCGCCCGCTGCCCAATCGCGTCCTGCCGCGTTGTCCCACCCGAAACGCAGGAGACAGCGCATGGCCTACGTGACGATCGAGAAGGACGGCGAGCCCTGGATGCTCTGCCATTCGACCCATGCGGGCGAGATCGAGCGGCAGATCGAGACCGCCCGGGCGGAGGCGCCGACGGCGACCTTCACGCAGCGACCCTCGACCCCGATCGAGAGCCAGCACTGCGCGGACGCCATGGATGCGCAGGAGGGCGTGGCCGAGGACCCGTTCAAGTTCTTCGCCTACCAAGTCGTCGATGACTCGATCGCCTGAAGGGTGCGCCGGCGTGACGGCCGGCGTCCGCTGAATGCGCTCTCCGCCGCAGTGACACCGGTTCGGCGCGCGCGAGAACGTTGAAACGAGGGCTTAGGGCCGCGCCGAACAGGCCGTGGCCCTTCCGAGGCGGGCGTTCGACCGCGCCCGCCGTGGCGGCGGAATCTGACGCTGGCCCTGATGCGGCCCATTCGCATCGCGGCTGGGTCTGGGCGATCGAGGCGGGTGAGGAGGGCGCGCTCTGCGCGTCGCCCGCCCCGGCGCCTCAGCCGAGCCGGTGCAGGACGCACAGCTTGTTTCCGTCCGGATCCCGCAGGTAGGCGAGGTACAGGCGGCCGGCGGGGCCGTTGCGCTCACCCGGCGGATCTTCGATCGCGCTCCCGCCATGCGCCGTTCCGGCCTTGTGCCAAGCGTCGGCTTGCTCCGGCGACTCGACATCGAAACCGATGGTGCTGCCGTTGCCTGCGGTCGCAGCGCGTTCATCGATCGGCTTGCTGATCAGGAAGATCGCGCCCCGATGCATGTAGACCACGCGGCCCAGGGGATCTTCCATGCCCGGTTGGCCGTCCATCGCCGCGAACAGGGCATCATAAAAGGCCTTCGACCGGGCCATGTCATTGGTGCCGACCATCATGTGGCTGAACACAGGCCATCTCCTCCACTGGGAGTCGCCTCAGCTAGCCGGGCGGGGCGCAAGGTCAACCAGCCGCTTCGACATGAGGAAGGCCGCCCCTGCGGCGTTCTCGCGATCTGGATGTCTTCATCGCGACGGCGATGAGGCTGCGTGCGCGTCGGTTTCCGACGCTTCGGCCGCACGGACGGAACGATCATCACGCTCGTCGTTGCCGGACCATCATTCAAGACTTCCACGCCCACCCGTGTTGAGCGGAGGATCGTGTGGGCGTGGAAGGTCAGCTTTCAGCTGGTCGGGTCCGAATGCGCGCGTCTGGTTAACGGTTCGTTACCGATGGCGCAGCGGGGATGTCCTGATGTCGGTGGCGGCTGATGGCGCGTGGGCTGCGGTCAGTCCAAAGCGGCCATTAGAGCGCTCTCCGACGAAGTGGACACCGGTTGGGCGCAAGAAAGCGCGTCACAACAAGGGCTTAGAGCCGCGCGCGATTGCAACGCG
>NZ_JALNUM010000017.1:0-73878 GCF_026540795.1 Methylobacterium sp. GC_Met_2 | reverse complement strand
CGCGCCTGGGATCGGCGCGACCGGACCGGCGATCGATGCGGCGGGCTGTGTGGTGCGGTTCAACAATGCCTTGGGCTTCGGCGACGGGACCGGATGCCGCGTCACGCATCTCGCTTTGGTCAATCGCGGCGGCCAGGCGCGGGAATGGCTGGCCGACCGGGGCTTCCTGGAGCGTCCAGTCGTCCGCGCGGCGCAGGCCTTCATCCTGCCCTTCCCGATCCTGCCGGCGGCGCACAACGTGCCGGAGCCGATCTGCTGGACCCGGGAGATGCTGACGCTGCTGCAGCCGCTGGGCCGCCCGATCCACCTCCTGCCCGAGTTCTTGCACGCGCAGGCGCAGGCCGGGCTCGCGCCCTGGACATCAGGGACGCCGAACCCGAGTACCGGCTTCCTCGTGACGCTGGCGCTGCTGCTCGGCCGCCCCGCGCACGCAAAGCCGGCGCAGGCCTATGGCTTCGGATTCGCCGGCTGGCCCGGCCATCCTTGGTCCGCAGAGCGCGCGTGGTTCGCCGCTGCCGAGGCGGCCGGACGCATCCGCGTGCATCCGCCAGCCCCGCAGGAACGCTGACATCATGGCCACGCTGATCACGGTGTTGAAGAGCGGCGGGCGCTACGACGCGACCTGGGTCGCCCGTCTCGCGGCCGGGATCCGCCGCCACGCCCCGGTCTTCGAGCGCATGCTCTGCCTCACGGATCTGCCCGTGACCGTCCCGGGCGTGGAAACGGTGCCGCTTCGTCACGACTGGCCGATCTGGTGGGCCAAGATGGAGGCGTTCCGCCCCGGCCTCAGCAGAGGGCCGACGCTCCTGTGCGATCTCGACACCGTCCTGACTGGCCCAGCCGACGCCCTGGCCGAGCCGGGCCTAGCCGCCATGGAGGATTATTTCCATGTGGGCCGCCTCTCGAGCGCGCTGCTGCGCTGGTCCGGCGACGAACTCGCCGACCTCTACACGACCTTCGCGGCCGATCCGGAGCACTGGATGAGTCCGGGCTCCTGCGGCCCGGTGCCGAACGCCGTGCACGGCGATCAGGTGGTGATCGACCATCTGCTGCGCCTGAGCGGCCGGTCCCCGGACTTCCTCCAGCGGATCAACCCGGGCCTACTGGACTTCTACGATCCCCGTCGCGCCGCCCACGGCCCGGTGGTGATCTTCATCGGGGCATCGAAGCCCGATACAGCAACCGGTCCCGTTCACGCGGCCTGGGCCGGACTTTGATCAGTCTCGGGAAGCAGCCCGGGCCAAACGCTGGTGCGGCGATGCAGACGTGACAGTCTGGGGCTCAGACTCCGATGGAGCCTATGCCGTCAAGCGTCGATGATGATTGGTGAAAATGGTGCTGCGAGAGAGGATTGAACTCTCGACCTCTTCATTACCAATGAAGTGCTCTACCACTGAGCTACCGCAGCCGGTGTCCGGGGCGCCCCTGCGGGGGGCGTGTCCGTCCGGTCGAGTGGGGCCATAACGGATCGCCGCCGCGTTGGCAACGCCGCATCCGGAGGTTTTACCAGCGGCAGGCGGCGCGGATCAGGGCGGCAAGCCCCGGCTCGGCGACCGCCTCGGCGGCCTCCGCGGGCGTGAACCAGCGCAGGTCGCGCTGATTCTCCTCGGGGAAGTGCTTGAGCTGCTTGCGAACCTTGAGCGGGAAGACCTTCACCTGGCACTGGACGGCGTCGAGGTTCTTCAGGCGCTTCTGGTAGAGGTAGTGACCGATCGGCCGCTTGCCGATTGCTCCGCGCAGCCCGGCCTCCTCGTAGGCCTCGCGGGCCGCAGCCTCGAACGGCTTGCGCCCCTTCATCGGCCAACCCTTCGGGATCACCCAGCGCCGGCTCTCCCGCGACGTCACGAGCAGGACCTTCTGGTTGCCGTCCCGCCCGAACCGGAACGGAAGGGCTCCGACCTGCCGCCGCGGCTCGCCGTCATCCTCAAGAATCATTAGGGCCGCCCCCCGGTTTGCTGTGCGGGGTTCGGGATCGACCGAGCCGGCGGCGTATCCGAGGCGGGCATGAGAAGGCGGATGATCGGGTCCCCGGGGTCGGAAGCGGCGCGCCACCACGGCATGACGGTCTTGACGCACGAGTACAGACGCTTGCGCGCGGGACACTCGGGCCGCAAGCCCCGATACAAGACTTGCACCACCAATTTTGTCTTTCACCGAGCCCGCCCGTGGGCGATCAGCCGGTCTTGAGCACCCCGCGCTCGGCGACCTTGGAGGCCGGCAGCGCGGCCGCCGTCATCCCGGCTGAGACCGGGTCCGGCCCGGTGGTCTTGGGCTCCGTTCCGGGTGCCGGAGCGATGCCGCGCGCCACGACGACGTCCGATCTCGTCACGCTCGGCCGCGACGGGGCAGGACTGTCATTGCTCGGAGCAGCGGGGACCAGGACGGGCGCGGGCGCATCGGCGCGCTCCGCGTTTGGCTCGACCACGGCGGGAGAGGCCAGGGTGTTCGGCGGCTCCTGCCACGTGAACGCATCCACGCGGCCGCTGACCGGCGAGACCGGCGCCCAGGTCTCGGAGGCGATTCCGTCGGCGATCCAGATCCGGTCGCGCGGGGCGCGGGCGGCGCGGGCCAACCATTCGCGGGCTTGGCCGGAATTGATGCCGTGCTCGGCCTCTTCGATCGCGGCCATCATAAGGCAGGACCGCGCGGTCGGACGGTCGGTGAGGAGCGGCTTCACGGCCTCTCGGGCCCGCTTGTAATCGCGTGCGTCCAGGGCGGCCTGACCGAGGGCAAGCCGCGACTCGGGATCCCAGACTGACAGCTTCGCCAGGACCTCAGCCCGGGCGAGGCGGTCACGGACCGAGTCGCCGGTCCGCAGGCCGAGATAGACCTTGGCGAGGTCGGGATGGGGGTTGGCCTTCCAGGCCGCTTCGACAATGCGGGCCGCCTTCTTGAAATCGCCGCGGCGGGCCAGCAGCCGGCCGGCGATGCAGGCGGCCGGGACGAGGTCCGGGGCCAGCTTGACGGCCTGGAGCGCGCGCTCGGTGGCGACCTCCGGCTCGCCGGCCTCGCGCTCGCCCGCGATCGCGGTCAACAGGACGGCCCGCTGACGCCGGGCGGTCGCCTTGTCGATCAACCCGAGCGAGGAGCGGCGCTCGATGGTCTCCAGGGCCGCGCCCCAGTCGCCGTCGGTGCTCTGGGCCTCCAGCAAGGCCTCGTTGGCCCAGGTTACGCTCGGGGCGAGGCGGGCGGCCTCGGTGGCGTAGGCGCGGGCGGACGTCTCGTCCTCCCGGCGACGGGCCTCCACGAACAGGCCGCGGAGACCCAGGACCCGGGTCTCGGGGTCGTCGACCATGCGCTGGAAGGCGCTTTCGGCGGCGTCCCGGTCGCCGGAGATCTGAGCCGCCTGCGCCTTGAGCAGGAGGGTCAGCGGCTCGGTGCCCAGCAAGCGCTCGGCGTCTCCAGCGTACCGGCGGGCGGCCAGCGGATCGCCCGAGCCGACCGCCACCATGCCGCGGGACAGAGCGGAGAGGCCCTTGGTCCGGCGCCGCTCGGCGGAGCCGCGGACCAGGGCTTCCGGTAGGCCGATCACGCCGCGCACGACCGCCCAGAAAAGCCCCAGCACGATGGCCGCGGCGATCACCCCGACGAGGGCCACCGCCAAGCTGGTTCCGATCTGGTAGCCGTTCCACACGACGGTGACGGTGCCGGGCCTGTCGGCGATCCAGACCGCCCCGAAGGCGGCGAGTGCGAGCAGGGCCAGGAAGGCGAGGGCGCGCCACATGGGGTCAGTGTCTCCTATCGACGGCCGCGCGGCGACCGTCGCTCAGTGCGGGAGGGGCGGGGCGCCTGCACGCCCGCCCGGAGGAGTTGCGGCCGCGCGACGCGCGGCTTGACGCCGTCACCGTCTTAGCGGCCGGGCGCGGGGGTGGATGCAGATGCGCCAGAGCCTTCGCCGGTTGGCAGCGCCTGGAAGGCGTTTCCGATGAGCGTCCGCGCAGCCTGTTCGGCCTCGGCCCGCGCCTTGAGCTTGGCGCCGAAGTCGCCGGCCTCGTCCCGTGCCTCGGCCGGCAGCGCCGCAAAGGCCATGGCAGCCGCCGGGAGGTCGGCGCGATCGAGGGCCGCCTGGACCTTCGCCTCCGGCTGATCGGCAGCTTCCGGGGCCGGGGCATCGGCTTTGCGCACCTGAACGAGGCCATCGGCCATGCTCAGGAGCTTGGCGCGGAAATCGCCGCTCTCGGCGGCCATCTTGGACTGCTGCGCCCGCCGCTTGGCGGCGATTCGCTCGGCGACCGGCCGGAACGCGTCCGCCAACTGAGAAGCCGTGGGTGCACCGGTTTCCGCGAAGGGGGCGAGCGCCTTGGCCTGCGCGTCGGTCGCGGGATCGAGCTTGCGTAGGCTCGCAAGCGGCTCGGCGTAGGCCGATCCGGATTCGAGCGCCGAGGCCACGCGGTCGGCGACGACCACCCGCAGGGCCGCCTGGACGGTGGCGGTCTGAGCCCGCTGCGCCACGCTCTTGTCCAGCGCGGCGATCTTGTCGGCCTGCTCCTGAAGCCGGCGGTCGACCGCCTTCGTGGCTTCCGCAGCCTGGGTCTGACCCGCCTCGGCGGCGGTGCGGCTCGCCTGCATGGCAGCCTGAACCGCCTCGGTGGCGGCCTTCACCCGGCCTTCGAGGGTCTGCTGGAGCGCGTCGAGGCGCTGGCCGAGGGCGGCATCCGCGTCGGCATTCGCCTTGGTCTTCTGCTCGACCTCGCCCTGCAGCGCAGCGAGTTTCTTGGAGGCGTCCGCGTCAGCCCCGTTCGACTCCAGCGCCTTCAGACGGGCATCGAGATCGACAAGTTGCTTGCCGTTATCCTGGACCGCGCCGAGCTTGGAATCCGCCGGCTGTTCGCGGCCGGGCTCCTCTTGGAGCGCGGCCACGCGCTGATCGAGATTGTCGAGGCGCGCCGCCAGATCGGCCGGCACCGCCGGCGCCGAACCAGAGGCGGAGCCATCCGGAGCGGAAGCAGCCGGCGCAGGGGCGCTTCCCGCCTTGTCGAGGGCCTGCTTGGCCGTCGTTTCAGCAGTACCGATCCGCTTGTCGAGGGCGTACACGGCATCCCGGGGCGCGAGCCCGTCCAGACGAGTGCCAAGGGCCGCGATCTGCCCGGTCAGCTTCTGATCGAGGGCGTTGAGACGCGGATCGGGTCCGAGCCCGGCCGTCTCGGCGCCGAACAGGAGCCCCGCGCCGATCACGCCACCGAGCAGGCCCGCGGTCGCGAGTGAGCCGAACCCGGCCCGCGCCCGGGCCGCTGGAGCGGCCGCCGTGGTGCTGGCGGCGACACCCGGGATCGGACCCTTCACGGACTCCTTCGGCGACTCCTTGCCACCCGTCTTCACCTCCGGACCCGGCCCCTTGCTGGGGGCGGGCGGATCGGGGACACGCTTGGCCTTCATGTCGAGGATCGGACCGGCCGTGACCGTACCGGCGCTTACGGTGCCGGCGGCACCCGTGGATGCTCCGCCCGGACGGGATCCGGCCTGCGGCCCGGAACCCGGCTGCTGACCCGCGCCCGGCTGGCCGGGCTTCGGCGGCTCGGTCCGCGCAGCCTCCGGCTTGCCGGACGCGGCACTGGTCGCGCCCGTCTTGGACGCGGTCGCAGCGGAAGCCGATGCGGCGGCCATCTTCGCGGCTTCCGGCGCCGGGGCAAAGCCTGGCTTCGGCGTGTTTGACGGGTTGGTTTCGGGCTTGCCGGACGCATCCTTGGGCGGGGTCATCCCGGTCGCTTCAGTCTTTACGACATCGGGCTTAACGGCGCTCGGCTGCGCGGCCGGACCGGTGGATGGCTTGGCGCCGTCCGGAGCCGAAGCCGGCTTGCCAGCCTCGGGCTTCGCGTCGCTCGTTCCAGGCTTGGCGGCGACGACCGGCTCGGTCGCAGGCCTGGGCGTCGCACCGGAAGGCTGCGGTGGGCTCGCGCTCGGCCCCGACGGGCTCGGCTTCGCGCCTCCGGTTGCGCCGGCCGCGGACGCACCGGGCCGGGTCTCGACGCCGGACGGATTGGTCTGCCCGGGCTTGGCGGGCGCAGGATCCGGTCTGCGGCCGCCGGATCCGGGCTTGTCGGCGTCGCTGGGTGGTGGCGTCACGGGCAAGTCCTCCAACTCTTCGGCGTCGCCGCGCCCCCCTAGCACCGCCCCGGCCCTTGGCGCGAGGGCGAGATACGGCGGCCCGGCCTCCCTGTCACCGCACGCCGGGCCAGGCGGCGGCGCGAGAGCGTCCAGCATGTCCGTTTCCCGCGGACACGCCGCGACGAAATGGACCGGAACACCCGCCGCTTCCAGGGGTGCGGCAACGTCCGCCGACAGGCAGTAATGCCTCAGGCGGCGGAAAGCTCCGCCGTGGCCGGCGTCTTCCGCCAAAGCGTGGGCGATCGCGGCGCTGCGCCGGGAGTAATGCAAGGCGGCGTCGAGGTTTCCGTCGGCGAATGCGCGGTCGACCGAATCGGGCAGGGCCGGCAGGGCCTCCGCCGCGTAGGCTACGAAAATCGCGACCCGGAACCCGGCCGCCGCAAGCGTCGCCGCAGGCTCCGGCTTCCGCTCGGCCCCGGCCGCGTGGAGCAGGTGCGCTCCGGGCGCGAGGATCCGACGCGCCAGGGTGGCGAGGCCGGCGGCATCGCCGGGCCCCGCGTGCACCGGACCGAACCCGGCGTCTGCCGCCAGCGCCGCCGTGCGCGCGCCGACCGCGAAGACCGGCAGCCCCCGCAGCGACGCGGCGCCCCACAAGGCTGGCATTGCGTTGGCGCTGGTCAGCAGCAGCGCATCGAACGGGCCGTCGGGCGGCCGTTCCCCGGTCGGCCGCACCGCCAGGACCGGGGCCACGAGCGACGCGTGGCCGCGCGCCGCCAGAGCCGCGCCGGTCCGCGTCGCGCCCGGTTCCGGCCGTGCCACCCAGACGCGCAACCCTCACACGTCCAGGGTCAGGCGGACGCCGTGGCGCGCCTCCGCCCCGGGTGGCAGGAGGCGCTGAGAATCCCGCTCGGTCAGGTCGCCGGAAAAATCGGCCCAGTCGGCGTAGCCCGTCCAGCATTCGAGCGAGAGAAAGGGTGCCGTAGGCTTGGTCCAGACCGCGAGATGCGGGAAATCCGCCATGTCCATGCGGATCGCCTTATCCGGCCCGGTGAAGCGCATCGCGCGGCTGCGGGCGTTCCGAAACACGAAGGCCTCGGTGAAGAGCGCCGGATCGAGGGGCAGCGTGTCGCCGGAGAGGGGAATCGGCTGCTCCGCGCGCAGCAGCAGGCCGCCGGGGCCGACCTGGGGGGCGAACGGCTGCTCCGGATGCTCGAAGACAACCGCGTAGCCGCCATCCTTCGCCCGCGTCCCGCCCGCGAAGGGCCACGGGAAGGCCGGGTGGAACCCGAGCGCGTAGGGCAGGGGCGTGTCGCCCGGATTGGCGACGGTCACGTCGAAGTCGAGGGCCGCCGGGCGCACCCGGGCAGTGACGTCGAGCCGGAACGCGAAGGGATAATGCGCCCGGGTCTCCGGCCCGTCGGTCAGGCGCAGGGTCACCGCATCGACGCTTTGCTCCACCACCGTGAAGGGCAGGTCCCGGGCGAAGCCGTGCTGGCCCATCGGGTAGCTTTCGGACCCGACCTTCACCTGCCCGCTTGCCGAGGCACCGACCACCGGGAAGAGCCAAGGAGCATGGCGGTTCCAATGGGCCGGATCGCCGCTCCAGAGGTACTGGGTCCCGCCGACCCGCCAGGAAACCGGCTCGGCGCCGTGGGTGGCGAGCGTCGCCGTGGTGCCGTCCGCTGCCCTCAGCTCGATGCGCGTGCTCACGGTGGTCTCCCGGTCATGCTTTGGAGCCGAGGTAACGGAGGTGGGCCAGGACGCAAGGGGCGTCGTCACGCCGCCGTGCCGAGGCCCGGCAGCACCGCCTCGGGCGGCCCGGAGGCGACCAGCCGCCCCGCCTCCAGCACGTGCACCGCGTCGGCGCCCTCCAGGGTCGAGAGCCGATGGGCGATCAGGATCAGCGTCCGCCGGCCCGATAGAGCCCGCAGCGCCCGCATCACCGCGCCCTGCGTCTCTTCGTCGAGGGCCGAGGTCGCCTCGTCGAACACGATCACGTCGGGGTCGTGATAGAGCGCCCGGGCGATGCCGAGACGCTGGCGCTGGCCGCCCGAGAGCCGCGCCCCGCGCTCGCCGACCCGCGCGCCATAGCCGTGAGGCAAAGCGGCGATGAAGTCGTGGGCGCCCGCAAGCTGCGCCGCCCGCTCGACGGCAGCGCGGTCCGGCGCATCCACGCCGAGCGCGATGTTCTCGGCGACGGTCCCGTCAACCAGGAATACGTCCTGCGGCACGTAGCCGATGCGGTTCTGCCACGCCGGGAGCGTGGCGGGATCGAGGACGCGGCCGTCCACCGTGATCCGCCCCGCGCCGGGGCTCAGGACCCCGAGGATCAGGCCGGCCAGCGTCGACTTGCCCGAACCGGTCCGCCCGGCGAGGCCGATTGTGGTGTTGACCGGGATCGTCAGATCGATCCCCGCCAGCGCTGGGCGGCCGGTGCCGTAATCGAAGCCGACGCCCTCCAGGCGGATCGCCTGCGTGAACGGCAGGCGCTCCGTGGTGCGGGGCAGGGTGGCACGTTCCAGAGCGAGTTCGTCGACGATCACCCGCACCGCCGGCAGGGTGAAGCGCATCAGCGCCACCGAGGTGAAGATGTTCTGGAAGGCTGGCAGCATCCGGTAGCCCGCGAAGGCGAACAGCCCGAGCAGCGGCAGGATGCCGGCCACGTCGAGCCCCTGGGCGAGGGCGAACAGCACCACCACGATCACACCGCCGAAGGCGAGCGCCTCGATGACGAAGCGCGGCATCTGCCCGGTGAGCAGGCTCGCCGCGGTGGCGGCCGCGTAGGCGCGGGCCGGGGCGTCGAACCGGGCCGCGAAGGCCTCGGCACGCCCGTAGAGCTTCAGCTCGGTGAGTGCTCCGAAGGTCTCGTGCACGAGCCGGAAGCGGGCCTCGTTGTCGGCCACCGTGCGCGCGCCGAGGCGGGCGAGGCGGGCGCGCATCACGAGGTAGATCCCGACATAGAGCCCGCCGAAGCCGCCCCCGAGGATCAGCGCGAGCTGCGGCGCGTAGACCAGCAGGAAGGCGATCACGGCGAGCGCCGAACTCGCCCGCGAGGCCAGCACGGTGGCGGGCGTCAGGGCGCCGACCACGAGGCGGTCGGTCTCGGACAGCACGTTCTTGGCGAGCTCGGCGCTGTTGGCCTGCGTGAAGAACAGGCGCTCCCGATCGAGATAGCGAAACAGCAGGCGCCGGCTGAAGCCGTAGCCGGCCAGATGAGTGAACCGAAGCTGGGCGTAGGTCAGCCCGGCATTCACCAGGGCGGTGACGAGGATCGCCGCCAGCGCCGCGCCGCCGGTGACCAGCAGGAAGCTGCGCTCGTCGGCGAGGCCGAGGAAAGCCCGCGTATGGACCAGATAGGGGATCCGGGTCGCCGCCGAGGGGTCGCCCACCAGCGTCAGGAACGGGATCACTGCGGCGACGCCGACCACCTCCAGCACCGCCGCCACCGCGAGGCCCAGCGCGATCAGGGCAAGCCGCCGCCGGTCGGGCGCCCGCATGGCGCGGACGAGGTCGATCAGCGCGCGCATGGCGTCGGGGGTCTGGGTCGGGCGGCTCGCATGGCCGGGCCGGGCTTAAGGGCGCCGCCCCGGCCTGTCCACGCCGGGCTCAGTCGAGCTTCTTGAGCGAGCCCAGATCCACGTCGCCATTCTCGCTGGAGAAGGTCAGCGTCTTCGACGACCCATCAGCCTGCGACAC
Source organism: Methylobacterium sp. GC_Met_2 (assembly GCF_026540795.1). Classification (NCBI taxonomy): domain Bacteria; kingdom Pseudomonadati; phylum Pseudomonadota; class Alphaproteobacteria; order Hyphomicrobiales; family Methylobacteriaceae; genus Methylobacterium; species Methylobacterium sp. GC_Met_2. Next base: position 64,137 of record NZ_JALNUM010000017.1, on the reverse strand, counting down.
ACCACCGATCCGATGGTCGCCGCTGTCGTAGGTCGAGACCTGCCCGTCGCGTTCGATCAGCAGGCGCTGCTTGTCGGGGAAGAACGCGTATTTCATCCCGTTCTGTGCGCCGCTGGTCGCAGGCTCGCCGAGGTCCTTCGGCCACCAAGGCTCCATGCCCTTCATCGGCTCCATCGGCTTCATGGGTTCCATGCCCTTCATGGGTTCCATGGGCTTCATCGGTTTCATCGGCTCCACGACGCGTATCTCCTGTTGGCTCTCAAGACAGGAGGACGCGGCAGGGCGGGAAGGGTTGCATGCCATCCCGCCCCGGCGCGGGATTACACCGGGGGCCGCTCGCGCGCCGGTAGCTCCCGGACCTGCCCGTCGAAGCCGACATGGAGCTGATGCTCGCGCCCGTCCTGGTCCTTGGCGGCAACGTCGAGGTGGCGTGGTCCGCGGCCGGTGACGCGCACGTCGCTGTAGCCGGCCGCCTGCACGGAGGCCGTCAGGGCCGGGAGGTCGAGCGTCAGCCCAAGGCCGATCCGGTCCTTGGCCCAGTCGAGGCTCCCCATCGGCGGCCCGCCGGCCGGCCCGAGCACGACCTTGCGCCCGTCTCCGTGGGTGAGCACGCTGGCGTGCAGGAAGCCTGTCTCGAACCGGCCCTGCACCGTGACGGATTCGCCCCTGGCGACGAGCTTGCCGTCCTCGCCAGCGCGGCCGGTCTCCACCAGCGCACGGCCGGTCGGGTCCTGGACCACGAACTTGTTGCCGAAGATCTCGGTCACCGTACCCTTGACCCCGGTCGCCCCGGAGGGGACCAGCGCCTGAATCGCCACCGGCTCGACCGGCGTCGGCTGGAACGCCGTCTCCTGCGCCAGGGACAGGCCCACGGCCCCAAGCGCCAGCGGCGTCGCCAGGGCGGCCAGAACCCAGGTCCGCCGCAGGACAACCCGAGTTCTCGGCGCCGCGGCCCTGGGCTCGCGGACTTCGTGTGCTGAACTGTTTATGGTCTCGTCGTCACTCATGATAGTCACGTCCTTATGAAAGCGACCGGATCCGTTCGATCCGATGCCTCTCCGTAAGGAACCGCAGACAATCCGGACTGAACCGCCCGGTTCAGCCCCTATTAAAGCCGTCCCCTAAAGGGATCCGACGCGCAGGGCGAAGCCGGAGCGCATGTGACGTCAAGGGCTTGGCCGAGGTCGCAAATGCAAACTGTCTCTGCATCAGTGCCTCTCAAAAAATTCTCGCTGCGCTGTCGTGGCCAGAGGGAGAACTCCCAGTGATTTTGAGTTTTGTGAAAGGCACTAATCATTCAGTCTCACTCAGTTGCCCGAAATCCAAACCGTCAAGCTGAATTTCTTGCGGACTTGTGGCTACTTAACCAGTACCTGCCTCATGCACGAATATCGCGTTATTATGTATTAGACCATCATACCGATATCCAATTTTCTCAAGATTTCGGATCATTTTCCAGACATCGCCATGATCATACTCTATACACAGCACTCGCGGCAAAATTGGCGCATCTTTCATGCCATCAATCACCGCATTTTCTGCGCCCTCTACATCGAGAATGAAAAGATCGACATGCGGCAATGGGTGCTGCTTCAACAAGGTTCGATAGGTCAGTGTGGCAACTTCATATACTTCAAAGCGGCATCCCTGCGCCAGCAGATCGTCGAGATGCTTCTTCGTATGATGCAATGAACCATTGCCAAAATTACGACCGTAATGTGGATGAATTGCATGTTGAAATAGCGACCGCGCATCACAGTCGGACAGAGCCGCGTTAACATTGACTGCTCTCGGACGATTGATACACAGCGATTTGAAAGCATCGGGGGACGGCTCGACGTTTATGCCTGTCCAACCCAGGGTTTCTTCAAAGAACAGTGCGGATGATTCACTAACACCGTCGAAGGCCCCACATTCAATGAAATGCCCGGGGCGCTCTTGCATGTCGTTAAAGTAACGCCGAAAAAGCAATTCATCCTGCGGTGGCTTCCACTGCCCGTAAAAGCGGGCGGTCGCGGGTAAATTGGGGGCAGGGCGTCGAATATCAGCAAGGCGCCGTTCGAATAACGCTATATAGTGGCGAGCCACCTCGCCCCAATTGGTATCGGTCAGACGATGGCGGTCGATCCGCGCCTTAGATTTTAGATCGTCAATTTGGGCGATCGCTGTCTCAATTTTTCGAGAAATATCGTCGGGATCATTAGGATCAAACCAGATTGCACTCCCGCCGATTCGCGACAAATGTTCACGCATAACGGGGATGTCTGAACAGGCAACAGGAACTCCTATCGTTAGCGCCTCCGATACGGGGAAACTGCCCCCCCCCTTCTCCCAACGTAGGCATGACCAGGAGTTCGGCCCGGCGAAGCACTGCACCATAGATTGGATCTGGCAACATGCCGAGACCCCAAACATCTTCTGCCCAGACTAGGCCAGCATTAGCCACAGCGCTATTGATATGCCCCCCATATCCCGAAGTTGATTTTGGCAATTCGGAGGTCCCAGGCCCCGTTAACATCAATGGTAATCTTTTCGAACAACGGCCAAGCGCAGTAATAAGGGCAATATGGTTTTTATGCGGGAAGACAGTTGCCGGACATATGATGTAGCGATCGGGAAGGCCAACCAACGAAACAACGCTGTCAGTTTCTAATGCTTTGTGGTCTCCCGCAAGTGGAACGAGATTGCTCTGGCCGGCTTGGCCGAAAAGAGTCAAAAGATCGGTCTGGGTACTGTGGGAACTCAGCGCAATGGGTACGCGCCAGTTTAATAATTGTGATAAAACAGCTGTTTCGCCATCTATTATCCTAGCAACGATCTTTCTGGTGAACTCATCCAGCAGAGGCATGATTTTATTTTGGTGCCGGAGAAGAATGACGTCATGAATGGTTGCAACCGTTTTCTTTGCGAGTAACTCCGAAATCAGATGCCGGTGAGCCCAGGGCAACCAGATAAGATCGGCGTCCGCTCCGACCACGTCCGGCACCAGAAAAGGAGAACCATTGGCGGCTTTGGTCGGTGCGATTTCGTCCTTAAAGATCTGGATAGAAATTTTTTTCTCATTGAATACTTCAATATATCGTTCAAGCGCCTGCCCCCCACTGACCAAATCGAAACTGTGACCCGGTATTTTTAAAAGTTTGCCCACGAGCTCCACAACAAAGCGCAACCCGCCTCCTTGATTTGCAACATAATCGACAATTCGAATGTGCGGCATTGGGGAAACTCACGTTTGTGATTTGCAGAGAACAATTAAATTGAAAGGTGACATAAATCCGAGGGTAGTTTGACGTTTTTCACGTTAAACTATAGATCACAGCTGTATTTTTATTATGGTCAAGCTTTAGGCCAGCGATTCAGCGCCCATCATAGGGCAATCGGGTTGATTCGGGCACAATATGATGAAAAATCTCAAATTTATTGCGCATCCTTCTGCGATCCCAAGAAAGACCGACTATTCTTGGATTTTGCTCAGGTCAGTGCATTTTTTTTAAGGGGCTGTTTATAGGATCTAGGTTTATTGATTTGCGATCGATAATCTTTTATATTGAGTTAAGTCGATTTGGATGATCATTTTTTGTCTATCCTGTTCACGATCGAGGCATTCGGAGTCGAGAAGCCGAGCATCGACGTTTTCGACGAGGGCCCTGACGGCGCCGAGGCCGGAATCGTGGGGAGCGCCGATATTGCCAAATGTTAGGTTGAATACCTTAGTGCAAGCAGAGGGCGCGGTTCAGCTGGGCCGCGGAGGATGGACGGGTGAAGATCCTGCTGGTGGAAGACGATGCGGCGCTCGCCGCCGAGGTGGCCAAGGTCCTGCGGGCGGAGAACTTCGTCCTCGACCACGCCGCCACCGGTGAGGACGCCCAGCATCTCGGCGAGACCGAGGGTTACGATGCGGTCGTGCTCGATCTCGGCCTGCCGAAGGGCGACGGCGTCTCGGTCCTGCGGGCGTGGCGCGCGGCCGGGCGGACCCTGCCGGTGCTGGTGCTGACCGCCCGCGACGGCTGGAGCGACAAGGTCGCGGCGTTCAAGGCCGGGGCGGACGATTACCTGGTCAAGCCGGTCCGCGTGGAGGAGCTGGTGATCCGCCTGCGCGCCCTGGTGCGCCGGTCGCAGGGCGGGGGTGCCAGCCGGATCGCTTGCGGCCCGCTGAGCTTCGACCCTGGACTCGGCGCCTTCGAGCAGGACGGCCTTCCGCTCAAGCTCACCGGTCTCGAATGGCGGGTCCTGTCCTGCCTGATGCTGAACCACGAGACCGTTGTGCCGCGCCTGCACCTGATCGAGCGGGTCTACGAGGGCGATGCGGATGTCGATTCGAACTCCGTGGAGGTGATCATCACCCGCCTGCGCCGGAAGATCGCACCGGCGCGGATCGAGAGCGTGCGCGGGCACGGCTACCGGCTCCACGCGGATCCCGCCTGATGTCGGCAGCGACACCCCGCCGCTCGCTCCGGACCCGCCTGCTCGGCGCCGCCCTGGTGCTGGTCCTCGCGGCCCTGGTGGTGGCCGGCCTCGCCATCGGGGTGATCCTGTACCGGTTCGTGCGCGGGCAGCTCGACGGCCGGCTGGACGCCCAGATCGTCGCCCTGCGGGCCGGGCTCGAAGCCGGGATCCTGCCGGAAAATCTCGATGTGCCGCCCTTCGACCGGCCCGGCCCCGGCTGGGCCTGGGAGGTGCGCCGCGGTCCCGAGACGACCCGCTCGGCCTCCCTGCGCGGTGGCGACATCCGCCTGTCCGATCCCGGGCCGGAGGACGATCCGGGCCGCCCGCACCCCGCCTGGAGCACGGGCCCCCGCGGCCAGCCGCTCTACGCCCGCATCCTGACCCTGCCGGGGACTCAGCCCGCCACGATCGTGGTGGCGGCCCCGGAGGGCGAGCTGTACGGGCCGCTGCGCGAGGCGCTGACGAGCCTGGCTTTGGCGCTGGGGATCCTCGGCCTGTGCCTGCTAGCCGGATTGGCGTTCCAGGTGCGCCTCGGCCTCGCGCCGCTGCAGCGCCTGCGGACCGATCTCGCCGCGGTGCGGGCCGGGACACGGGAACGGGTCCCGGCGGAGCAACCCGCCGAGATCGCGCCCGTGGTGGCCGAACTCAACGCGCTCCTCGACCAGAACGCCCGGAACCTCGAGCGCGCCCGGGGTCACGTCGCCAACCTCGCCCACGCCCTGAAAACGCCGCTCGCCACCCTGTCGATGGCCCTGGCCGCCCCGGCACGCGATCCGGACGGGGCGCTTCGACGGGAGGTTGAGGATATGGACCGGCGGGTCCGCCACCATCTGCGCCGAGCCCGGGCGGCGGCGCTGGCGGGCTCGGCCCGGACCCGCACGCCCCTGGCGCCGCAGTTCACGGATTTGCGCGATGCGCTCGTGCGGCTCTACGCCGAGAAAGGCGTGGTGATCGCGCTGGCCGTACCGGACGACCTCACGGTGTCGTGCGAGGGCCAGGACCTCGCCGAGATGCTCGGCAACCTCGCGGACAATGCCTGCCGCTGGTGCCGGGGGCGGGTGCAGGTCTCGGCGGCTGCGGCGGATGGCGCGGTTCGGGTGCGGGTGGAGGATGACGGGCCGGGCCTCGACGCCGAGGCCGCCGCGGCCGTGATGGCCCGCGGCCGGCGCCTCGACGAGGGCGTGCCGGGCCACGGCTTCGGGCTGCCCATCACCCTGGAGCTGGCCGAACTCTACGGCGGCGGGCTGACGCTCGGGCGCGCCGACCTCGGCGGCCTCCGGGCTGAACTGGTCCTGCCGGCCTGATCGGCAAAGTCCTGGTTTCGAAAGGTCCGGGACCTTTCGTGGGTGAAGGGCAAAACCCTTCTGTCGGGCTCCGCCCTCACGACGCGCCAAAGGGCACGCCCTTTGGAAACCCGTTTAGCGCAGTGTCTCGCGCAGGATCGGGCGGATGCGCGGGTCGATGCAGTGGGCGACGTTGAAGCGCATGTAGCCGTTCCAGGCTTCCGACAGGCTGAACGACGTCCCGGGCGCCAGCACCATGCCGCGGGCCAGCGCCCGGCGGGCGACCTCGGCGCCGTTGCGCCCATCCGGCAGGCGCATCCACAGGAAGAACCCGCCCCGCGGCTGCGCCCAGGGCTCCAGGCCGCAGGCGCGCAGCTCCGCGGAGGCCTGCACCATCGCGGAGGCAAGCCGGCGGCGGGTCTCGGCGAGGTGGCGCCGATAGGCCCCCTCGGAGATCAGCGCGTGCACCAGCGCCGCCGTGATATGGCCGTTGCCGAGGCTCAGCGCCAGCTTGAGATCGACCAGCGGCTCGACCCAGTCGGCCCGGAGCGCAATCCAGCCGCAGCGCGCGGCGGCCGACAGGGTCTTGGAGAAGCTGCCGATCTGGATCACCCGCTCCAGCCCGTCGAAGCCCGCGAGACGCGGCGCGGCGTCAGGCTCGAGATCCCCGAAAATCTCGTCCTCGACGATCAGCGTGTCGTGCGCCTCGCACAGTTTCAGGACCCGGTGCGCCACATTCGGCGCGAGGCTCGCCCCCGTCGGGTTCTGGAGGGCGGCGTTGGTCAGGTAGAAGCGCGGCCGGTGCTGCTCCAGCAGGGTTGCGAGCGCCCGCAGGTCTGGCCCCTCCGGGGTGATCGGCACGCCGACCACCGTGACGCGCTGGGCGCGCAGCAGCGCCAAGAAATTGAAGTAGCAGGGATCGTCCACCAGCACGATGTCGCCGGGCTGGAGCAGGAAGCGGCAGACGAGGTCGAGCGCCTGCGTGGCTGATTCGACCAGCACGATCTGGTCGGGCTCGGTGCCGACGCCCTTCTCGCCGACCTTGCGGGCGATCTGGCGGCGCAGGGGCTCGTAGCCGAGCGGCCGGTCGTAGTTCGTCATCTCAGCGAGATCGGCCAGGGCCACCCGGCGCAGGCCCCGCCGGATCGCCTCGTGGGGCATCCACGAATCGGGCAGCCACCCCGCCCCGGGCTTGAGCTGATCGGCACCCGCCTGCTGCGCCTGCCGCGTGATCCAGAGCGGATCGACGATCCGGTCGAGCTGCGACCCCATCGCCTGGAGCGAGAGCGGCCGGGTCTTGCCGGCGACGTAGAAGCCGGAGCCCGGCCGGGCCACCACGGCGCCTTCCGCGGCCAGCCGCTCGTAGGCTTCCACGACGGTGGATTTCGAGACGCCCATCGTGTCCGCGAAGGCGCGCACCGAGGGAATCCGGACGCCGGGCACCAGATGCCGGGCCGCGATCCGATCTCGGATCTCACCGACCACCGCCTCGACGCGCGTCCCGGGGCTTCTGACTGCGACCGACATCCGTACGGCTCGACTGACCGGACAATTCGTTAGAACCGTACCGAAGTGTTCCTGTTGCCGCCAGTCCTGCTGGGCCAGGATCGCTCTACCCCAGAGACATGGAGGAGGGGATCATGGACCAGTGCCTCACGCAGAGCGCCGCCGCCCGACCCACATGGATCGCTCGAGCGGCGCGGGCGATCGCCGAGGCCTCCGCGGAGATCCGAGCCGGCCTGTCGCGTGCGGCCATGAACCGGCGCGTGATGCACCGGCTCTCGACGCTTTCGGAGCGCGAATTGAAGGATATCGGCCTGTCCCGCCAGGATGTGGCGGATGCCTTCGGACCGGGGATCGGCGATGCCATCGACCTGTTGAATGGCCGCCGCGACGAGCGCCGATCTGCCCGGGCGACGCGCCGGTGGTGATCGGGCGGACGAGGTCGTAGGATCCGCCCATGACGCTGCGTGACGTGCTGGCCGCCCTCCTCGTCGTCACGATCCTCGGGCTGGCCTTCGTGGCCATCAAGGCCGGGTTGGAAACCGTCCCGCCGCTGACGCTCTGCAGCCTGCGCTTCGCCTTCGCGGCGGTGCCGGCGGTGTTGGTGATCCGGCCGCCCCACGCGCCCGCCCTTTTGGTCACGGCGTTCGGCTTGGCCCTCGGCGTCGGCCAGTTCGGGCTGCTGATGACCGGGATCCGGCTCGGAATGCCGGCCGGCCTGTCCTCGCTGCTGATCCAGACCCAGGTGCCGTTCACCGTGGCGCTCGCCTGGGCCGTGCTGGGCGAGCACCGACGCACCCTTCAGGTCCTAGGCGGCGTGGTCGCGCTCCTCGGCGTCGCCGCCGTTGCGCTCGAGCGGGGCGGCGACGCTCCGCTCGGGCCGCTGCTGATGGTGGTCGGCGCGGCCTTGGGCTGGGCCAGCGCCAACATCATCGTGAAGCGAATCGGCCGCGTCGATATGCTGGCGCTGATGGTCTGGAGCAGCCTCGCCACCACGCCGCCGCTCCTGGCCCTGTCGCTGATCGTGGAGGGACCGGCCGCCTTCGCGGCCTTGGCGCGTCCAAGCTGGGCGGCGATTGGCTCGGTCGCGTTCCAAGCCTATCCGACGACGCTCCTGGCCTTCGGGCTCTGGAGCGGGCTCCTGACGCGCTATCCCGCAGCCACCGTGACGCCCTTCGCGCTCCTGGTGCCGGTGGCGGGGATCCTGAGCACGCATTTCGTCCTGGGCGAACCGGTCAGCGCCAGCATCGTGGCCGGCGGCAGCCTGATTCTGGCGGGCATTGCGCTGAGTCTCCGCGGAGCCCGGCCCGCAAGCCGGGCACATCCGTCCACGGTAAAGGCGCCGAGGGCCGCGTGACGACCGCCCTACGCGTCCGCCGGTAGAATGCACGAACGATTGCCGCAGACGGCAACCAGCGCATCTCCCGCGCGGATCGGTCTACTCGCGTATTCAACGGGAAAAAAGACGTGGCGCGGGCGACGGGGCTCGAACCCGCGACCTCCGGCGTGACAGGCCGGCACTCTAACCAACTGAGCTACGCCCGCACGGCGTGGTCGCTTCGAAGGGGCGTTTCGCCCGGCGACGGGGCGGGGTTTATGGGGCGGCCGGGGGGCTGTCAAGCGCATCCACCCCGGTTTCGTGCATCGGCGCGCGGACGGACCTGCGCGCTTCCGTCGTGTTGCAGGCATGCCGCCCATGCCCATCTCTGAGAGGACTGACAGCGCGCTTTGTGCGACGCGACAAGCCATTGTCACGGGCCGGCGGCTCGACTAAGCCTCCGGCCGCGCGCATCTTGGCATAAGAACAATTCCACGGGCGAATCCGGTGTCGGCGTTGCACCGCGGTTTTCCTTGTCTCGCGAGGCCCTGGCATGACCGGATTGTTGGCGGATTACCTGCCGCTCATCGTGTTCATCGGCGTGGCACTGTTCATCGCCACGGCTCTGCTGGTCGTGCCGTTCCTCGTCGCGTACAAGAACCCGGATCCGGAGAAGCTCTCGGCCTACGAGTGCGGGTTCAACGCCTTCGACGACGCCCGCATGAAGTTCGACGTGCGGTTCTACCTCGTCGCGATCCTGTTCATCATCTTCGATCTTGAGGTCGCGTTCCTGTTCCCGTGGGCGATCACATTCGGGGATCTGGGCTGGTTCGGCTTCTGGTCGATGATGGTCTTCCTCGGCGTGCTGACCGTCGGTTTCGTCTACGAGTGGCGCAAGGGCGCCCTCGAATGGGATTGATACGCGACAGCCGCCTACCCGCACCCCATTCCGAGTCGCCGATGGCCCTGATCACCGACACGACCCACAGCCTGTCCCGCGCCCCCGCGGTCGCGCCCCAGCCGAAGGGGATCATCGATCCCAACACCGGCCGGCCGATCGGCGCGGACGATCCGACCTTCCTGTCGATCAGCGACGAGCTGGCCGACCGCGGCTTCCTGCTCACCACCACAGACGAGTTGATCAACTGGGCCCGCACCGGCTCGCTGATGTGGATGACCTTCGGCCTAGCCTGCTGCGCGGTCGAGATGATGCAGATGTCGATGCCGCGCTACGATTGCGAGCGCTTCGGCTTCGCGCCCCGCGGCTCGCCCCGCCAATCCGATGTGATGATCGTCGCCGGCACGCTGACCAACAAGATGGCCCCGGCGCTGCGCAAGGTCTACGACCAGATGCCGGAGCCGCGCTACGTCATCTCCATGGGCTCCTGCGCCAATGGCGGCGGCTACTACCACTACTCGTACTCGGTGGTGCGCGGCTGCGACCGGGTGGTGCCGGTGGACATTTACGTTCCTGGCTGCCCGCCCACCGCCGAGGCACTGCTCTACGGCGTGCTGCTTCTCCAGAAGAAGATCCGCCGCACCGGCACGATCGAGCGCTGAGGGGCGGCCATGACCAACGGCATCTCGATCCTGCCCCACACCCAGCCGGTCTACGGCGCGGACGCGATTTCGGCCATGGCCGAGCGGGTCGTCGGCGCCCTGGGCCCGGCGGTGGTGGCGCACACCATCACGTTCGGCGAGCTGACCCTGGTGGTCCAAGCCTCCGACATCGTCTACGTGCTGACCTACTTGCGCGACGATCCGGCCTGCGCGTTCCGCAACTTCATCGACATTTGCGGCGTGGACTATCCGCAGCGCGAGAAGCGCTTCGACGTGGTCTATCACTTGCTGTCGCTGCGCCATAACCTGCGCATCCGACTGAAGGTGCGGACCGACGAGGTGACGCCCGTCCCCTCGGTGATCGAAGTGTTCCCGGCCGCCAACTGGTACGAGCGCGAGACCTACGACCTCTACGGGATCCTGTTCTCGGGCCATCCCGACCTGCGCCGCCTGCTCACCGATTACGGCTTCGAGGGGCACCCGTTGCGAAAGGATTTTCCGCTGACCGGCTTCGTCGAGGTCCGCTACGATCAGGATCAGGCGCGGGTCGTGTACGAGCCGGTGAAGCTCACCCAAGAGTTCCGTAACTTCGACTTCCTGTCCCCGTGGGAAGGCACTGACTACGTGCTTCCGGGCGACGAGAAGAAGACGTCGGTTTGATCCGCGGAGACTGTTCGTGACAGAACACAATATCCGAAACTTCGCGATCAACTTCGGGCCGCAGCATCCGGCGGCGCACGGCGTGCTGCGCCTCGTGCTGGAACTCGACGGCGAGGTGGTCGAGCGCGTCGATCCGCATATCGGCCTGCTCCACCGCGGCACCGAGAAGCTGATCGAGTACAAGACCTACCTGCAGGCGACGCCTTATTTCGACCGGCTCGACTACGTGTCGCCGATGAATCAGGAGCATGCCTTCTGCCTCGCGATCGAGAAGCTCGCCGGGATCGAGGTGCCGCGGCGTGCGCAGCTGATTCGCGTGCTGTTCTGTGAGATCGGCCGTCTCCTGTCGCATCTCCTCAACGTCACCACGCAGGCGATGGATGTCGGCGCCCTCACGCCCCCGCTCTGGGGCTTCGAGGAGCGCGAGAAGCTGATGATCTTCTACGAGCGGGCCTCCGGCGCCCGGCTCCACGCCAATTACTTCCGGCCCGGCGGCGTCCACCAGGACCTGCCGCCAAAGCTGATCGACGACATCGACGCGTTCTGCGACCCGTTCCTGCAGGTCGTTCAGGACCTCGACGACCTCGTCATGGCCAACCGCATCTTCAAGCAGCGCAACGTCGACATCGGCATCGTGTCGGTCGACGAGGCGATGCAGTGGGGTTTTTCCGGCGTGATGGTGCGCGGCTCCGGCATCCCGTGGGACCTGCGCAAGGCGCAGCCCTACGAGTGCTACGACGAGATGGAGTTCGACATCCCCGTGGGGAAGAACGGCGACACCTACGATCGCCAGGTGATCCGCATGGAGGAGATGCGCGAGTCGGTGCGCATCATGAAGCAGTGCGTCGCCAAGCTGCGCGAACCCGCCGGCCAGGGTCCGATCGCCTCGATCGACGGCAAGTTCGCGCCGCCGCCGCGCCGGGAGATGAAGCGCTCGATGGAGGCGCTCATCCACCACTTCAAGCTCTACACCGAGGGTTTTCACGTCCCCGAAGGTGAGGTCTACGCCGCCGTGGAAGCGCCCAAGGGCGAGTTCGGCGTCTATCTCGTGTCGGACGGGACCAACAAGCCGTATCGCTGCAAGATCCGCGCGCCGGGCTTCGCGCATCTGCAGGCGATGGACTGGATGTGCCGCGGGCACCTTCTCGCCGACGTGTCCTGCGTGCTCGGCACGCTCGACATCGTGTTCGGCGAAGTGGATCGGTAAGATAAAGCGATGGCCAACCGCAGACTCGCCCCCGCCTCCGAACAGCCCCAAACCTTCGCGTTCTCGCCCGAGAACGCCGAGTGGGCCAAGACCCAGATCGCCAAGTACCCGGAGGGCCGTCAGGCCTCCGCGGTGATCTCGCTCCTGTGGAAGGCCCAGGAGCAGAATGGCGGCTGGCTGCCGCGGGCGGCGATCGAGGCGGTGGCGGCCGAACTCGGCATGCCGAACATCCGCGTGCTGGAGGTGGCGACCTTCTACACGATGTTCGCGCTGGAGCCGGTCGGGCGCTTCTGGATCCAGGTCTGCGGCACGGTGCCGTGCGATTCCTGCGGCGCGCGCGGGCTGAAGGAGATGCTCCACGACCGGCTCGGCGCGCCGGGCCACGTCTCGGCGGACGGCAACTTTTCCTGGCTGGAAGTCGAGTGCCTCGGCGCCTGCTGCAACGCGCCGATGGTGCAGATCAACCAGGATTATTACGAGGACCTGACGCCCGAATCGCTCGGCCAGTTGATGGACGACCTCGCGGCCGGCCGACCCGTGAAGGTCGGCTCGCAGACGGGGCGCGTCTCGTCTGAGCCCCAGGGCGCGGTGAACACGCTCACCGACCCGACCCTGTTCGATGGCTCGCGGGTCGGCGCGTGGCGCAAGCGCTTCGAGGAGGCCGGGAAGGCCGAGGAACCGGCGGCCAGCCCCGCCGCCAAGACCGGCGAGGCGGCGGCTGGCGCCCAGCAGGCCGCCACGAACCCGAAGCCGGCCCGGCCCGATGCCGGCCGCGCGGTCGAACGGACCGCCAGCGACGCACCGGCCCAGCGGGCCGCGAACGGTGAGACGCCGGTCAAGCCCGAGGATCGTGCCGATGCGGCCGAGCGCGGCCGGTCGACCGCCAAGGCCGGCGCCGCCCGGCAGGGTGACGCGGACGTGCTCGACTCGCCAGCCAAGCGCGTCGCCGAGGGCGAGCCCGCCGCGGGCGAACAGGGCAACCAGGATGTGCCGGCGCGCGATGCGGTTCCGCAGCAGCCGGAAGCCTCTGGCGCGAGCGACTCCGAGGTCGCGGCGGAGGCCGAGGAGGCGCGCGTCGCCGGCGCGCTGGCGGCTCTGCCGAAGGACGCGACGCCCGAACAGAAGGCCGACGCGGTCGGCAAGCGACCCCCGGCACTCGACGCCGCTCGCGCCGGACGGCCCGACGACCTTACCCGGATCGCGGGTATAGATCCGGACAACAGCCAGCGCCTGAACGGGCTCGGCATCTACCATTTCGACCAGATCGCCGCCTGGAGCCGCGACGAAATCACCTGGGTCGGCACCTACCTCGCGTTCCCGGGTCGCATCGACCGGGAGGACTGGGTCGGGCAGGCCAAGGCGCTGGCCGCGCCGGCTCAGTGAGGACCTGACATGCTGTCGGATCAGGATCGTATCTTTACCAACCTCTACGGGTTGCAGTCGCCGGGGCTGGACGCCGCCAAGAAGCGTGGCGCCTGGGACGGGACCAAGTTCCTTCTGGAGCAGGGCCGCGACTGGATCATCGACGAGATGAAGGCGTCGGGCCTGCGTGGCCGCGGCGGCGCAGGCTTTCCCACCGGCCTCAAGTGGTCGTTCATGCCCAAGAAGTCGGACGGGCGCCCGCATTACCTCGTGGTCAACGCCGACGAATCGGAGCCGGGCACCTGCAAGGACCGGGAGATCATGCGGCACGATCCGCATCTCCTGATCGAGGGCTGCATGCTGGCCTGCTTCGCGATGGCGGCGCATGCCTGCTACATCTACATCCGCGGGGAGTACGTCGCCGAGAAGCACGCGCTCCAGAAGGCCGTGGATGAGGCCTATGCGGCACGGCTCGTTGGCCAGTCGAACGTGCACGACTACCCCTTCGACATCTACGTCCACCACGGCGCTGGCGCCTATATTTGCGGCGAAGAGACGGCGCTGATCGAGAGTTTGGAGGGCAAGAAGGGGATGCCGCGGCTGAAGCCGCCGTTCCCGGCCAATATGGGCCTCTATGGCTGCCCCACGACCGTGAACAACGTCGAGTCGATCGCGGTGGCCGGCACGATCCTGCGCCGGGGCGGCGCATGGTTTGCGGGGCTTGGCGGCAAGAACAACACCGGCACCAAGCTGTTCTGCGTCTCGGGGCACGTCAACAAGCCCTGCAACGTCGAGGAGGAGCTAGGCATCACTTTCCGCGAGCTCATCGACCGCCATTGCGGCGGTATGCGCGGCGGCTGGGACAACCTGTTGTGCTCGATCCCGGGCGGCTCGTCGGTGCCGCTGGTGCCGGCCGAGCAGATCGTCGACGCCAAGATGGATTTCGACACTCTCCGCAACCTCGGCTCCGGCCTCGGCACGGCGGCGGTGATCGTGCTCGACAAGTCCACCGATATCGTCGCGGCGATCACGCGGATCTCGTATTTCTACAAGCACGAATCCTGCGGCCAGTGCACGCCCTGCCGGGAGGGCACCGGCTGGATGTGGCGGGTGATGCAGCGCATGACCGAGGGCCGCGCGCAGAAGCGCGAGATCGACATGCTGTTCGAGGTTACCAAGCAGATCGAGGGGCATACGATCTGCGCGCTCGGCGACGCCGCAGCTTGGCCGATCCAGGGCCTGATCAAGCACTTCCGCCCCGAGATCGAGAAGCGCATCGACCGCTACACCGCCAACCCGCACAGCGAGCCTGTGCCGATGGCCGCGGAGTGATCCGATGATGAGCCAGCCTGACAACCTGATGCTCGTATACCTGCGGCGGATCGACGAGAAGGTCGATCGCCTTAGTGACGATGTCCGTGAATTGAAGGGCCGCATGGCAGCGGTCGAAGAGAATCTGGCTGGCGTCCACCGGCGGATCGACAGGGTCGAGCTTCGCATCGAGCGAATCGGGCGACGTCTCGATCTCGCCGATGCCCCGCACTGAGATTGCACCGATGACAAAACTCCTCGTCGACGGCACCGAGGTCGACGTCCCCGCCGAATACACGCTGCTCCAGGCCTGCGAGGCCGCGGGCGCCGAGATCCCGCGCTTCTGCTTCCACGAGCGGCTGTCGATCGCCGGCAATTGCCGGATGTGCCTGGTCGAGCTGAAGGGCGCGCCGAAGCCGGTCGCGAGCTGCGCCTACGCGGTGAAGGATTGCCGCCCCGGCCCGAACGGCGAGCCACCGGAGATTCTGACCCGCTCCGGCCTGACCAAGAAGGCCCGGGAAGGGGTGATGGAGTTCCTCCTCATCAACCACCCGCTCGATTGCCCGATCTGCGACCAGGGCGGCCATTGCGACCTCCAGGATCAGGCGATGGCCTACGGGGTCGATTCAACCCGCTATCAGGAGAACAAGCGGGCGGTCGAGGAGAAGCATATCGGCCCGCTGGTGCGGACGGCGATGAACCGCTGCATCCACTGCACCCGCTGCGTGCGCTTCCTCGCCGAAGTGGCGGGCGTGCCCGACCTCGGCGCTATCGGCCGCGGCGAGGATATGGAAATCACCAGCTACCTCGAGCAGTCGATGGCCTCGGAGCTCCAGGGCAATGTCGCCGATCTCTGCCCGGTGGGCGCGCTGGTGCACCGGCCACAGAGCTACAACGTGCGGCCGTGGGAGCTGAACAAGACCGAATCGGTCGACGTGATGGACGCGGTCGGCTCATCGATCCGCATCGACACCCGCGGCCGCGAAGTCATGCAGATCGAGCCCCGGGTCAGCGAGGAGATCAACGAGGAGTGGATCTCCGACAAGACCCGCTACCACATCGACGGGCTGCGGATGCAGCGCCTCGACCGCCCGTACCTGCGTGAGAACGGCCGGCTGAGGCCCGCTTCCTGGGGTGAGGCGTTCCAGGCCATCGCCGCCAAGGTGAAGGGCGCGGATCCGAAGCGCATCGGCGCGGTGGTCGGCGACCTCGCGGGCGTCGAGGAGTTGTTTGCGCTCCGCGAGCTGATCCGAAGCCTCGGTTCGCCGAACCTCGATGGACGCCAGACCGATGCCGGCCTCGACCCGGCGCTGGGCCGCGCCTCGTACATCTTCAACCCGACGATTCCCGGCATCGAGGCCGCCGACGCGATCCTGATCGTCGGCGCCAACCCGCGGACCGAGGCCTCGTTGCTCAACGTGCGCATCCGCAAGCGCTGGCGCATGGCGCCACTGGCGGTGGGTGTGATCGGCGAGCCGGTCGATCTGACCTATCCAAGCCACTATATCGGCGCAGGCCCCGATTCGCTGACCGCGCTCGCGCGGGGCGAGCACAGTTTCCTCGAGATCCTCCAGGAAGCGAAGGCGCCGCTCGTGATCGTCGGCGCGAATGCCGCGCCGGGCGTGCTGAAGGCGGCCGCTACCCTCGCGAAGGATATCGGCGCGGTCTCAGCCGAGTGGAACGGCTTCGGCGTGCTGCATACGGCGGCGGCCCGGGTCGGCGCGCTCGATCTTGGCTTCGTGCCGGGGGAGGGCGGCCTGACCTTTGCGCAGATGCTGGAGCCGGGTGCGCTGGACGTGCTGTTCAACCTCGGCGCCGACGAGCGCGACGTGGCTCCGGGCGCCTTCGTGATCTACCAGGGCAGCCACGGCGACCGCGGCGCCTTACGTGCCGACGTCATCCTGCCGGGGGCCGCCTATAGCGAGAAGTCGGCGACCTGGGTGAACACCGAAGGCCGGGTCCAGATGGGCAACCGCGCCGCCTTCCCGCCGGGCGATGCCCGCGAGGATTGGGCGATCCTGCGCGCCCTTTCGGACGTGCTCGGCAAGCGCCTGCCGTTCGATTCGCTGACCGCTTTGCGCCGGGCGCTCTACGCCGCCCACCCGCATTTCGCGGCAGTCGGTGCGGTGGAGCCCGGCACCGTCACCGAGGCGGTCGACCGTCTCTCGGGCCTGGGCGGCGATGCCAGCGGGCCGGCCTTCGCATCGCCGGTGACCGACTTCTACCTGACCAACCCGATCACCCGCGCCTCGCAGATCCTCGCGGAGTGCTCGCGCATCGCCCGGGAGCGCGCCGCCGAGGCGCGGCCCCTGGCGGCGGCCGAGTAGGAGCCAAGACCGATGACGTCGCTCGAAATCCTCGGGACCGTGCTCCTGATCGTGCTGAAGAGCTTCGTGCTGCTCTCGGCGCTGCTCGTTTTCATCGCCTACGCGCTGCTCGCCGACCGGAAGATCTGGGCGGCGGTGCAGCTCCGGCGTGGGCCGAACGTGGTCGGGCCGTTCGGCCTGTTCCAGTCCTTCGCCGATCTGCTCAAGTTCGTGCTCAAGGAGCCGGTCATCCCGGCGGGCGCCAACAAGGCGATCTACCTGCTGGCGCCGCTGGTCTTCGCGATGCTCGCCTTGTCGAGCTGGGCGGTGATCCCGCTCGCCGACGGCTGGGCGATCGCCGACCTCAATGTCGGCATCACCTACATCTTCGCGATCTCCAGCTTGGGCGTCTACGGCGTCATCATGGGCGGCTGGGCGTCGAACTCGAAATACGCGTTCCTGGGCGCGCTCCGCTCGGCGGCGCAGATGATTTCCTACGAGGTCTCGCTTGGCTTCGTGATCATCTGCGTGCTGCTCTGCGCCGGCTCGCTCAACCTGTCGCGGATCGTGATGGCGCAGGATACCAGCCTCGGCCTGTTCGGCTGGTACTGGCTGTGGCTGTTCCCGATGTTCGTGGTGTTCTTCATCTCGGCGCTGGCCGAGACCAACCGTCCGCCCTTCGATCTGCCAGAGGCCGAATCGGAGCTCGTGGCCGGCTACATGGTAGAGTATTCCTCGACCCCGTACCTGCTGTTCATGCTCGGCGAGTACGTCGCAATCATGAGCATGTGCGCGCTGGGGACGATCCTGTTCTTGGGTGGCTGGCTCTCGCCGATCCCGTTCGCGCCCTTCACCTGGGTGCCCGGCGTGATCTGGTTCACCCTAAAGGCCAGCTTCCTGTTCTTCTTGTTCGCGATGGTGAAATCCATCGTGCCGCGCTACCGCTACGATCAGCTCATGCGCCTCGGCTGGAAGGTTTTTCTGCCGATCTCGCTGGTCTCGGTCGTCGTCGTCGCCTTCGTGCTCAAGCTCACCGGCCTCGCGCCGGGCGCCTGAGCCCACTCGCCGAATTCGGAGATCCGGGCATGAAGCTCGATCAGGTCGCAAAAAGCCTTCTGCTGAAGGAATTCGTGTCGGGGATGATCCTCGGCATGCGCTACTTCTTCAAGCCGAAGGCCACGATCAACTACCCCTTCGAGATGGGCCATCGCGGGCCCCGCTTCCGGGGGGAGCACGCGCTCCGTCGGTATCCCAACGGCGAGGAGCGTTGCATCGCCTGCAAGCTCTGCGAGGCGATCTGCCCGGCCCAAGCCATCACCATCGAGGCGGGCCCGCGCCGCAACGACGGCACCCGCCGAACGACTCGCTACGACATCGACATGGTGAAATGCATCTATTGCGGCATGTGCCAGGAGGCCTGCCCGGTGGACGCCATCGTCGAGGGGCCGAACTTCGAATTCTCGGTGGAGACCCGGGAGGAGCTTCTCTACGACAAGCAGAAGCTCCTGCTGAACGGCGACCGTTGGGAGCGCGAAATCGCCCGCAACATCGCGATGGACGCGCCTTATCGCTAATCCATGCGGGGCACGCTGTTGTGCCCCCGCCGACCGGGTTCTATAGACGGCCCGCCCGCTGCGGACCGTCTCCACGCACGGCAGAAGGGGCCGCTCCGGCGGCCGATCCCGACCAGCGCATGACCGCAGCAGCCGCCTTCTTCTATCTGTTCGCGAGCATCACGGTCGCGTCGGGCTTCATGGTGATCGCCTCGCGCAATCCCGTGGCCTCGGTGCTGTTCCTGATTCTCGCCTTTGTGAATGCCGCTGGCCTGTTCGTCCTGATGGGCGCCGAGTTCCTGGCGATGATCCTCGTGGTCGTCTACGTCGGCGCGGTCGCGGTGCTGTTCCTGTTCGTGGTGATGATGCTCGACGTGGACTTCGCCGAGCTGCGCCAGGGCTTCCAACAATACCTGCCGGTCGGCGCCCTGATCGGCGCGATCTTCCTGGTCGAGCTGCTGCTCGTCGTGGGTTCGTGGAGCATCGATCCGGGCCTCGTCCAGGCGCCGCTCAGCAACGTCGCTTCGGCCGAGAACCTCACCAATGCCCAAGCGCTGGGCCGGGTGATCTACACGGACTACGCCTACTTCTTCCAGCTCGCCGGCCTGATCCTGCTGGTCGCCATGATCGGCGCGATCGTGCTCACGCTGCGCGACCGGCCGGGCGTCAAGCGCCAGGACATCGCGGTCCAGAACGCCCGCACCCAGGCCATGGCGGTAGAGACCCGCAAGGTCCCGTCGCGCCAGGGTGTCGAGGTCTGATGTCTGCGCGGAGATTCGAACGATGATCGGCCTGAGTCACTACCTCACCGTCGCGGCGATCCTGTTCACACTCGGTGTGCTCGGCATCTTCATCAACCGCAAGAACATCATCGTCATCCTGATGTCGATCGAGCTGATCCTGCTCTCGGTCAATATCAACCTCGTCGCCTTCTCGACGCAGCTGAACGACATCACCGGACAGGTCTTCGCCCTGTTCGTTCTGACGGTCGCGGCTGCCGAGTCGGCGATCGGCCTCGCCATCCTGGTGGTGTTCTTCCGCAACCGCGGCTCCATCGCGGTGGAGGACGTGAGCATGATGAAGGGCTAAGGGCCTCCTTCCCCGCCGCCCCGATTCACATCCGGATGCCGCCGCCTCGCGGCCGGCCCGGAGGACGGACTGCAAGAGAGCGATGTATCACGCGATCGTCTTCTTCCCGCTCATCGGCTTCCTGATCGCCGGCCTGTTCGGCCGGTACATCGGGGCGCGGGCCTGCGAGTACATCACCACGGCGTTCCTCGCCTTCACGGCGCTGATCGCCTGGGGCGTGTTCCTCGACGGCGGCCACGCAGAGCGGGTGCAGGTCGCGTCCTGGTTCTCGGCCGGCGATCTTCAGGTCGACTGGGCCTTCAAGGTCGACACCCTGACCCGGGTGATGCTCGTGGTGGTGACCACGGTCTCGACGCTCGTGCACCTTTACTCCGTGGGCTACATGGAGGAGGATCCGCACCGGCCGCGGTTCTTCGCCTACTTGTCGCTGTTCACCTTCGCCATGCTGATGCTGGTGACGGCCGACAACCTCGTGCAGATGTTCTTCGGCTGGGAGGGCGTCGGCCTCGCCTCCTACCTGCTGATCGGTTTCTGGTACGAGAAGCCCTCGGCCAACGCCGCCGCCATGAAGGCGTTCATCGTCAACCGGGTCGGCGATTTCGGCTTCTCGCTCGGCATCTTCCTGGTCTTCGTGCTGACCGGCTCGGTGGCGTTCGACGCGATCTTCGGCAAGGTCGACGCGATCAAGACGCTCTCGTTCCACTTCCTCGGCTACGACTGGAACGCCCTGACGCTAGCCTGCCTGCTGCTGTTCATGGGCGCCATGGGCAAGTCGGCGCAGTTCCTGCTGCACACGTGGCTGCCGGACGCCATGGAAGGCCCGACTCCGGTCTCGGCGCTGATCCACGCCGCCACCATGGTGACCGCCGGCGTGTTCATGGTCGCCCGCCTGTCGCCGCTGTTCGAGGAGGCGCCGAACGCGCTGGTCGTCGTGACCGTGATCGGCGGCATTACGGCGTTCTTCGCGGCCACGATCGGCCTCGTGCAGAACGACATCAAGCGGGTGATCGCGTACTCGACCTGCTCGCAGCTCGGCTACATGTTCGTGGCGCTCGGCGTCGGCGCCTACTCGGCCGCCGTGTTCCACCTGTTCACCCACGCCTTCTTCAAGGCGCTGCTGTTCCTTGGGGCCGGCTCGGTCATCCACGCGATGCACCACGAGCAGGACATGCGGAACATGGGCGGCCTGCGCCGCTACATCCCCTATACCAGTGCCATGATGGCGATCGGCTCCCTCGCGCTGATCGGATTTCCCTACACCGCCGGCTACTACTCGAAAGACGCGATCATCGAGGCGGCCTACGCCTCGACCCGGCCCGGGCACACGCTGGCGTTCCTGTGCGTCGTGGTGGCGGCGTTCTTCACCTCGTTCTATTCCTGGCGCCTGTTCTTCATGACCTTCGAGGGTCCGGCCCGCTGGGGTGCGCATGCGGCGCACGATCAGCACGACGCCCCCGCGGTCGCACACGCGACCATGGCGCACGAGGCGGATGGGGCGCCCGGCCACACGGAAGGTGTCGCCCACGACGACAAGGGCCACGACATCGAGCCGGCCCACGAGAGCGACGTGGTCGCCGACGACCATCACGGCCACGGCCATCACGGCGACCACACGCCCCACGAAAGCCCGCTGGTGATGACGGTCCCGCTGGCGATCCTCGCCTTCGGGGCGCTGTTCGCCGGGATCGTCTTCCACAATCGCTTCATCGGCGAGGGGATGGACGCGTTCTGGGGCCACGCCCTGGCGCACGGCCCGAACAACCACATCATGCACGAGATCCACGAGGTCCCGGCGCTGGTCTCGTATTCACCGCTGATCATGCTGATCCTCGGCTTCGTGCTTGCCTTCTGGATGTACATCCGCCGGCCGGAACTGCCGGGCGCGCTCGCCGCGCAGCAGCCGTCGCTGTACCGGTTCCTGCTCAACAAGTGGTACTTCGACGAGATCTACGATCGGATCTTCGTCCGCCCGGCCAAGGATTTCGGCCTTTTCCTTTGGAAGCAGGGCGACGGCCAGATCATCGACGGGCTGGGCCCGAACGGCATCGCGGCCCGCGTCGTGGACGTGACCCGCGGGGTGGTCCGCCTCCAGACCGGCTACCTCTATCACTACGCCTTCGTGATGCTCATCGGCGTCGCCGGCCTGATCAGCTGGTACCTGATGTCCGGCCTGCCCAAGGGGGCTCACTGATATGCTCGGCCTCGGCATCCTCTCCGGCCTGCTGATCGTGCCGCTCTGCGGCGCGGCCTTCATTCTGACGCTGAACGGCGACGAGGCATCGGTCGCGCGCAACACCCGCTGGGCTGCGCTCGCCACCACGATCGTCACCTTCCTGCTCTCGCTGGTCGCCTGGAACCGCTACGACGCCGCCTCGTCGAGCTTCCAGCTGGTGGAGAGCCATGCGTGGCTCACCGAGACGATCCGGTTCAAGCTCGGCGTCGACGGCTTCTCGATGCCGCTGATCCTGCTGACCACGTTCCTGATGCCGTTCTGCATCGGCGCCTCGTGGAACTCGATCAACGTCCGGGTGAAGGAATACTTCGTCGCCTTCCTCGTCCTTGAGACGACGATGATCGGCGTGTTCGCCTCCCTCGATCTGCTGCTGTTCTACCTGTTCTTCGAGGCAGGATTGATCCCGATGTTCCTGATCATCGGCATCTGGGGCGGCGCACGTCGGGTCTACGCGAGCTTCAAGTTCTTCCTCTACACCTTGCTCGGCTCGGTGCTGATGCTGCTCGCCGTGATGGCGATGTACTGGCAGGCCGGCACCACCGACATCCCGACCCTGCTGCAATACCGCTTCCCGGTGCAGATGCAGACCTGGCTGTGGCTCGCCTTCTTCGCCTCCTTCGCGGTGAAGATGCCGATGTGGCCGGTCCATACGTGGCTGCCCGACGCCCACGTCGAGGCGCCCACCGCCGGCTCTGTGATCCTGGCCGGCATCCTCCTGAAGATGGGCGGCTACGGCTTCATCCGGATCTCGCTGCCGATGCTGCCGGTGGCGAGCCAGGATTTTGCGCCGCTGGTCTTCGCCCTCTCGGTGATCGCGATCATCTTCACCTCGCTCACCGCGATGATGCAGACCGACATCAAGAAGCTGATCGCCTATTCGTCGGTGGCCCATATGGGCTTCGTGACGCTCGGCCTGTTCACATTGAACGAGCAGGGCATCCAGGGCGCGCTGTTCCTGATGATCTCCCACGGCATCGTGGCGAGCGCGCTGTTCCTCTGCGTCGGCGTGGTCTACGACCGGATGCACACCCGCGAGATCGCCGCCTATGGCGGGCTCGTGAAGCGGATGCCACTCTACGCGGTGGCCATGATGGTGTTCACCATGGCCAATGTCGGCCTGCCCGGCACGTCCGGCTTCGTCGGCGAGTTCCTGTCGATGCTCGGCGCCTTCAAGGCGAATCCGAACGTCGCCTTCTTCTCGACCTTCGGCATCATCCTGTCGGCGGGCTACGCGCTGTGGCTCTACGCACGGGTGATCTACGGCAAGCTGGAGAAGCCGAACCTTCAGGGCATCCTGGATCTGGACCTGCGCGAAAAGATCATCCTGGCCCCGCTGGTGGCTTTGACGATCTATTACGGCGTGCACCCGGCTCCCGTGCTCGACGTTTTCGCGCCTTCGACCGACGCGCTGATGACCAGCATGAAGGCCGCCCTGTCCAACACCCAGACCGCGGCCGCCGCGCTGCCGGTCCCGCGCTGAGACGGACCTGATGACCACCGTCCACTCCGTCCTGCCCTCACTGGCGCCGCTCCTGCCCGAGCTGATCCTCGGCATCGGCGTCCTGCTCCTGATCCTCTACGGCGCTTGGCGCGGCGAGCGCTCCGCCGAGGCCGTGAGCGTCGGCGCTCTGGTGCTGCTGCTCGTCGCCCTCTCGGTGGTGATCTCCCAGCCGGTGAACGGGCGGATCACGACCTTGTCGGGGGCGTTCGTCTCGGATTCCTTCTCCAAGGTGATGAAGTCGCTGGTGCTGCTCGGCTCCTCGGCCACGATCCTGCTGGCGCACGACTTCTTCAAGCGCGAACGGATCGACCGGTTCGAGTTCCCCGTGTTGATCGTGCTCTGCACCATCGGCATGATGGTGATGGTCTCGGCCAACGATCTGATCGCACTCTATCTCGGCCTGGAGCTGCAATCGCTCGCCGCCTACGTGATCGCCGCCTTCCACCGGGACGACAGCAAATCCACCGAGGCCGGCCTCAAGTACTTCGTCCTCGGCGCGCTCTCCTCCGGCATGCTGCTCTACGGCGCCTCGCTGGTCTACGGCTTCACCGGCACGGTCTCGTTCCCCGGTATCGTCTCGGCGCTGAACGAGAATGCGGGCCTGGGCATCGTGCTCGGCATCGTGTTCCTGGCCGCGGGCGTGTGCTTCAAGATGTCGGCGGTGCCGTTCCACATGTGGACGCCCGACGTCTACGAGGGCTCGCCCACTCCGGTGACCGCCTTCTTTGCCACCGCGCCAAAGATGGCGGCGGTGTCAATGACCGTACGGGTCTTCATCGGCGCCATGCCGGACGTGACGGCGATCTGGCAGCAGATCTTCATCTTCGTCGCTGTGGCGTCGATGGCGCTCGGCTCCTTCGCGGCGATCGGCCAGAGCTCGATCAAGCGCCTGATGGCCTACTCGTCGATCGCCAATATCGGCTACGCGCTGATCGGCTTGGCCTGCGGCTCGGAGGAGGGGATCAGCGGGCTCGTCACCTACATGATCATCTACCTCGCAATGACGCTCGGCACTTTCGCGATCATCCTATCGCTCCGGCGCCGGAACGTGATGTTCGAAAAGATCGAGGATCTGTCGGGCCTGTCGCGCACGCATCCGTGGCTGGCCTTCTGCCTTGCCGCGATGATGTTCTCGCTGGCCGGTATTCCGCCGCTCGCCGGGTTCTTCGCGAAATTCTACGTCTTCGCCGCTGCCATCAAGGCCGGCCTCGTGACGCTGGCGGTGATCGGCGTTGTGACCAGCGTGGTCGGCGCCTACTACTACCTGCGGCTGGTCAAGATCATGTATTTCGACGAGCCGAAGGAGCCCTACGAGGCGATGGCCCCGGGCCTGCGCGTGGTGCTCGCCTTGTCGAGCGTCGTGGTGGTGCTGTTTTTCCTGCTGCCGGGGCCGCTTGTCGGTGCCGCGGGGCGGGCCGCCAAGTCGCTGTTCTAGCACGACGTTGCGCTACCGACTCGGGCCCGAGGCGCGCGCCCAGGGCCATCGCCTGCACGTCCATGATTCGCTCGGCTCCACCAACACGGAGGCGATGGCACAGGCGCGTGCGGGCGAAATCGGGCCGCTGTGGATCGCAACGGATCGGCAAGAGGCGGGGCGGGGCCGCCGCGGCAACAGCTGGGCCTCACCGCCGGGCAACCTCGCGGCGAGCGTGCTCTGGCCGGTCACCGGAGTTGCGCCCGTGCACCTCGCCGAGTTGGGCTTCGTTGCGGGCCTTGCCCTGATCGAGGCGCTCGAGGCGGCCTGCGGCACCCTGCCGGATACCGCATCCAGCATCGCCGCCCGATCTCTGAAGCTCAAATGGCCGAACGACGTGCTGCTCGGCGGAGCGAAACTGGCTGGTCTGTTGCTGGAGGCTGAGACGGTACCTGGCGGCCGGCGGGCCGTCATCGTCGGGTTCGGTGTCAACGTCGCGGCCGCCCCGGACGGGTTGCCGGCAACAAGCTTGGCGGCGATGGGTTACGCCGGCGGTGCGGAGGCGCTACTGGAACAGCTCTCGGACCGGATGGCCGCACGCGCGCGCGCCTGGGACCGAGGACGGAATTTCGCTGCCCTGCGCGCCGATTGGCTGGCGCGGGCCGCCGGTCTCGGATCGGAGATCGCAGTGCACAGCGGCGGACACATCCTGCAGGGCGTGTTCGAGACGATCGACGAGGGGGGGCGGCTCGTGATCCTCGCCCCCGATGGGAACCGGCATACCGTGACGGCGGGCGAGGTGCATTTCGGAACGGCCGCGACGGCGGCCTGAGTTTGGACGACGATACAGATGGCAATGGGACAGGAGGAGCTGGTCTTCCTGCCGCTCGGCGGCGTGGGCGAGATCGGAATGAATGCGGCGCTCTACGGCTTCGGGCCGGAGAAGGGCCGGAAATGGATCATGGTCGATTGCGGCATGGGCTTCGCCGGCGAGGAGAACATGCCGGGCGTCGACCTGATGTTCCCGGACCTCTCGTTCATCGAGGAACGGCGCAAGGACCTGCTCGGGATCTTCATCACCCACGCGCACGAGGACCATATCGGGGCGATCTCCGAGCTGTGGTCGCGCGTCAAGGCGCCGGTCTACGCGACGCGCTTCGCCAAGAACCTGCTGGAGACCCGCCGCCTCTCGGATCCGGGCGCCCCGAAGGTCGACCTGCGCGAAGTCAAGCCCGGCCGGCGCATCACCGTCGGGCCGTTCGAGCTCGAATACGTCCCGGTCTCGCACTCGATCCCGGAGTCGAACGCAATCGCGATCCGCACGGCGGCCGGTCTCGTAGTCCATACCGGTGACTGGAAAATCGATCCGACGCCGGTGGCCGGCGAGATCACTTCGCCGGAGGCCTTCACGGCGCTCGGCGACGAGGGCATCCTCGCGCTGGTCTGCGATTCCACCAACGTGGTCCGCGAGGGCTTCTCCCCGAGCGAGCGCGAGGTCGCCGCGACCCTCAAGACCCTGATCGCCGAGGCGCCCCACCGGGTCGCGGTGACCACTTTCGCGTCGAACGTGGCCCGCATCCGTGCCGTCGCCGAGGCGGCCGTGGCCTGCGGCCGCGAGATCGTGGCGGTCGGCCGGGCCATGGACCGGGTGATCGACGTTGCCCGCGAGTGCGGCTACCTCGACGGCCTGCCCGAGTTCCGCCGCGCCGATTCCTGGAAGAGCCTGCCCCGCGAGCGGGTCGTGGCCCTGCTCACAGGCTCCCAAGGCGAGCCGCGGGCAGCGTTGGCCCGGGTCTCCCGCCGCGACCATCCGGATATCAGCCTCGCCGCGGGCGATCAGGTGATCTTCTCCTCGCGCGCTATCCCCGGCAACGAGCGCGATGTCGGTTCGATCATCAATGACCTGATCGAGCAGGGCGTCGAGGTGATCACCGACCGCAGCACTCTCGTCCACGTCTCCGGCCACCCGCGCCGGGACGAGATGGTCGAGATGTACAAGTGGACCCGTCCCGGCACCGCGATCCCGGTCCACGGCGAGGCGCTCCACCTCGACGAGCATGCTCGCTTTGCACGCGCGCAGGGCGTTCAGAACGTCGTCAAGGCCCGCAATGGCAGCCTGATCCGCCTCAGCCCCGGTACGCCCGCGGTGATCGACCACGTAAAGGTCGGTCGCCTGTTCAAGGACGGCGACGTCCTGATCGACGAGAAGGACCGGGCGATCCCCGAGCGGCGCAAGCTGATGCAGGCGGGCCTTGTCTCGGTGGCGATCGCTATCGACGAGGACGGCGTCGTGCTCGGCGAGCCGGCGGTCGACATCATCGGCCTACCGAACCGCGGGCGCTCTGGCGACCCGCTGATCGAGACCATCGTGGATGCGGTCTCGCGCAGCCTGGCGGGCCTGTCGCGGGGCAAGCTGAAGGACTCGGAGGGCGTCGAGAAGGCGGTCGACCGGGCCGTGCGCACCGCGGTCAACGAGGTCTGGGGCAAGAAACCGGCCTGCCACGTGCAGGTTGTGGAAGTTTGAGACTGGCTGCCGATCTCAGGTCGTCATAGTCTATAACGACTTGTGGCGGCTGATCTTCCTGATTGGCTGCGCCGTGAGGCTCAAACCCCCTCTCCCACACGGGAGAGGGAACACGTCGCGCCCACGCGGCGGCTGAGCCCTGCCGACGAATGAACAAAGCTTCCGGAGAGGGAGCGAGCACGCCGGGGAGGAACCATCATGATCGGCCGTCTCAACCATGTGGCGATCGCCGTGCGGGACCTCGACGCCGCCTGCGCGATCTACCGCGATACGCTCGGCGCCACGGTCACGCCGCCCCTGCCGCAGCCGGAGCACGGCGTCACCGTCGTCTTCGTGGAACTTCCCAACAGCAAGATCGAGCTGATGGCCCCGCTCGGCGAGAATTCGCCGATCGCGTCCTTCGTGGACCGCAATCCCGGCGGCGGCGTCCACCATGTCTGCTACGAGGTCGACGACATCCTGGCGGCCCGCGACATGCTGAAGGCGCAGGGCGCCCGGGTGCTCGGTACCGGTGAGCCGCGGATCGGCGCCCATGGCAAGCCGGTCCTGTTCCTCCACCCGAAGGACTTTTTGGGCACCCTGGTCGAGCTGGAACAGGTTTGAGCCGATGATGACCGCCCTGGCCCGCTCGACGCCAATCACGCTCGGCGTGATCACGGTGCTGGTCGCCGCCTTCGTGGCGGCGGGGGTCGGTCTGTTCAAGCTCACCGTGGGGGGCGCGATCGCCCTCTACTTTGTGGTGTGGTGGACGCTGCTTTTCGCGGTCCTGCCCCTGCGCAACCAGCCTGAGACGCGGCCGACCCATGTGGTGCCCGGGCAGGATCCCGGTGCGCCTGCGCGACCGCGGCTGCGCGAGAAGGCGATTTGGACCACGCTGGTGGCCGGGGCCGCCTTCCTGCTCGCGCTGGCGATCTTCCCGCTGACCGGGCTGTAGAGCGCTTTAAGAGCAGGTTGCCGAACGACGGCGGCGCCGTCAGCGACTAGCCGGCCCGCGCCACCCGATGGGCGAAAGCCAGCGCTGACGGGGAGGTCTGCGCGACCGATGGATAAGATAAGCTCGATCGGACTCGGCGATTGTCTCGTCGGCGTCGTCGAGGAGAACCCAAGCCCACAGCGCGTCGGCCCGGCGGATCTCGAAATGCCTGGCGGGCTCACCCGAGCTGAACCGGGCCAACCTTGCCGTCCGAAAAAACCGAGATGGATTAAAGGCTTGCCCCCGCCGCGCGAAAACCCGGCGGCACCGCCCGTTCTCCGCGCAAGCACCGCTGTTTACAGCGGCCAACCTGCCGCGGGCCTGAAGCGCGCATAAAAAAAGCAAGGCCCGAGGCCTTGCTTTCAAGCTTTAGATGGCTCGGCCTTGAATATCCTCCGCATTGTTTGCGGGGCGGCCGTTTTTCCTCCCGAGACTCGGACCTTGCGCCGCCTCTTCCGGGCATCGCAAACATCGCCGCTCGCTTATAGGAACAACAATTCGTGTTGTCACCGGGTCTGCGAGAAAAAACTGCGCTTTCTTGCCGGCAAATAGGCAGACCGCTCTCCCATCGGGCATTGCCGGTCCGCAGAGCGGCCGGCGCCACGGCTTCGCCGCGATTACGCCGCGTCGTGGTCGCGCAGTGCTTGTAATTTGCGGCTCCCACGTGTTGTGTGCCGACGCGCCGCGGCTCCTCCCGGCCGGCCCCCTTTCCAAGACTTTGGCGACATGCGTCTCTCCCGCTACTTCATGCCGACCTTGCGCGAGACGCCCAAGGAAGCCGAGATCGTCTCGCACCGGCTGATGCTGCGTGCCGGCTTGGTCCGCCAGGAATCGGCCGGCATCTACGCGTGGTTGCCGCTCGGACTGCGGGTTCTGGAGCGCGTCTGCGCGGTGGTCCGTCGAGAGCAGGATCGCGCCGGCGCCATCGAGATCCTGATGCCCACGGTCCAATCGGCTGAGCTGTGGCGGGAATCCGGGCGTTACGACGCCTACGGCAAGGAGATGCTGCGCCTGAAGGACCGGCACGACCGCGAGATGCTCTACGGCCCAACCGCCGAGGAGATGGTCACCGAGATCTTCCGGGCGAGCGTGCGCTCCTACAAGGATCTCCCGAAGAACCTCTACCAGATCTCGTGGAAGTTCCGTGACGAGGTGCGGCCGCGCTTCGGCACGATGCGCTCGCGCGAGTTCCTGATGAAGGACGCCTATTCGTTCGATTTCGATCAGGCGGGCGCCCGCCATGCCTACAACCGCATGTTCGTGGCGTACCTACGCACTTTCGCTGGTTTGGGGCTGAAGGCGATTCCGATGCGCGCCGATACCGGCCCGATCGGCGGCGACCTGTCTCACGAGTTCATCATCCTGGCCAAGACCGGCGAGAGCGAGGTCTTCTGCGACAAGGCCTATCTCGATTTCGACATCCCGCCGGAGACGGTCGATTTCGAGGACATCGCCGGCCTCCAGGGCATCGTCGATGCCTGGACCTCGCACTACGCCGCCACGGAGGAGATGCACGAGAAGGAGGCCTTCGCCGAGGTCGCCGAGGAGAGCCGGCTGGCGGCCCGCGGCATCGAGGTGGGGCACATCTTCTATTTCGGCACCAAGTATTCCGAGCCGATGGGCGCCAAGGTCGCCGGGCCGGACGGGATCGAGCGCCCGGTTCATATGGGCTCCTACGGCATCGGCCCAAGCCGGCTGGTGGCGGCGATCATCGAGGCGAGCCACGACGAGGCCGGGATCATTTGGCCCGATTCCGTCGCGCCGTTCGAGGTGGCGCTGATCAACCTCAAGACCGGCGACACTGCCACCGACGGCGCTTGTGCGCAGATCCAGTCGGATCTCGAGAATGCCGGCCTGTCGGTGCTCTACGATGATCGCGACGAGCGGCCCGGTGCCAAGTTCGCCACCGCCGACCTGATCGGCCTGCCCTGGCAGGTGATCGTCGGACCGAAGGGCTTGGCCGAGGGCAAGGTCGAGCTGAAGCGGCGCGCCGGGGGTGAGCGCGAGAGCCTCGCCATCGTCGATCTGCTGGCACGCATCCGGCGCGTCTGAGCCGTGCCGATGGCGGCATCAGCGGCGCTGGACCGGGTCAAAGGCTTCGCGGCCGCGTTCCGCCAGGGCACGGGCACAGCACCCTTCGCGCCGTTCGAGTGGATCCTCGCCGGCCGTTATCTGCGCGCCCGCCGCCGGGGCGGCGGCGTCTCGGTGGTTGCGTTCTTCTCGGTGCTGGGTATCGCGCTGGGCGTCGCCACGCTGATCATCGTGCTCTCGGTGATGAACGGGTTTCGCGCGGAGCTGCTGTCCAAGATCGTTGGCATCAATGGCCACCTCTTTGCGACGCCGATCGACCGGCCGTTCAACGACTGGACCGACCTGTCGGAGCGCTTGTCCAAGGTCGCGGGGGTGCGCGCCGCGGTGCCGCTGGTCGAGGGGCAGGCCTTCGCCTCGTCGCAATATGGCGGCTCCGGGGTGATCATTCGCGGCGTGCGGGCGGCCGATCTCGACGCGCTCGCGGCCGTCTCGTCCTCGATCCGCGGCGGAACCCTGGAGGGGTTCGATGACGGCACCGGCGTGCTGATCGGCCGGCGGCTCGCCGACACGCTCGGGTTGCAGGCCGGAGACACGATCACGCTGGTGACGCCCAAGGGCTCATCCACGCCCTTCGGCACCGCGCCGCGCACCAAGAGCTACACCGTGAAGGCGGTGTTCGAGGTCGGGATGACCGAGTTCGACCAGACCTTCGTGTTCATGCCGCTGACCGAGGCCCAGGCGTTCTTCAACAAGGACGGCGACGTCAGCATGATCGAGATCTACGTCGACGAACCCGATCATGTCGGCGACATGCGCGAGCCCCTGGAGATGGCGGCCGAGCGCCCGATCCTGCTCACCGACTGGCGCCAGCGCAACCGGACCTTCTTCGGGGCGCTGGAGGTCGAGCGGAACGTGATGTTCCTGATCCTCAGCCTGATCGTGGTGGTGGCGACGCTCAACATCGTCTCCGGCCTGATCTTGCTGGTGCGCGACAAGTCGAGCGACATCGCGATCCTGCGCACCATGGGGGCGACGCCTGGCACGATCATGCGGGTGTTCCTGATCAACGGCGCGCTCATCGGCGTGGTCGGCACCTTGAGCGGCCTGGGGCTCGGCATCCTGATCACGCTGAACATCAAGCCGATCCAGCATGTGCTGTTTCCGGGCGCCTGGGACCCGACCGTGCGCTTCCTCGCCGAGATCCCCGCGCAGATGAACCCGAAGGAGATCACCGCCGTGGTGATCACCGCGCTGCTGCTGTCGCTCGCGGCGACGCTCTATCCCTCTTGGCGCGCCGCCCGGCTCGATCCGGTGCAGGCCCTCCGCTACGGCTGACGGGCTGCATCCGATGAGCGATACGAGCCAGCCCGCCGGCGACCCGCCGGTGCCGGCCCTGTTCTTTTCCCGCGTCGAGCGACGCTATCCCCAGGCCGAGGGCGCCCTGGAGATCCTGCGCGGCGCCGACCTCGCGATCTGGCCGGGCGAGCTGGTCGCGCTGGTGGCGCCATCCGGCGCCGGCAAGTCGACGCTCCTGCACCTTGCCGGGCTCCTGGAGCGGCCGGACGGGGGCGAGGTCTATATCGGCGGCCATCCCACCGCCGCGATGGTGGATGCCGAGCGCACCCGCCTGCGGCGCGAGGAGATGGGCTTCGTCTACCAGTTCCACCACCTACTGCCCGAGTTCTCGGCACTGGAGAACGTGGTGATGCCGCAGCTCATCCGCGGCCTGAAAAGCGCCGAGGCGAAGGCCCGCGCCACGGAGCTGCTCGGCTTCCTCGGCCTCAAGGACCGGCTGCCGCACCGCCCGGCCGAATTGTCCGGCGGCGAACAGCAGCGCGTCGCCATCGCCCGGGCGGTCGCCAACGGCCCGCGGCTGCTGCTCGCCGACGAGCCGACCGGAAACCTCGATCCCGGCACCGCCGGCCACGTCTTCTCGGTGCTGATGGCCCTGGTCCGCGCCTCGGGCCTCGCCGCCCTCGTTGCGACCCACAACCTGGATCTCGCCGCCCGCATGGACCGCCGGGTGACGATCCGGGACGGGCTGATCACGCCGCTCGACTGAGCCGGGTTGCCCGGCCTTCCGGCGGGCCTTCGCGCGCAATCCCTTTGACTTCTATACGCCCGAAATTGCCGCGCCCGACCCGGGGGCATGCCACTCCGCGTATGGAAGCGGAGGGATCGCCTTCGGTCGGATCGGCGGCTGGTCCGGAGCGCCGCCAGCGCCCATGCTGTCAGAGCCGGCGCGGAAATGCCCGTGTCTTTTAATCCATCTCGCCGAGTGCGGCGCGTCACGTCCTGAAGAGCATTACGTCCCTATATTTCAATTACGCAAGAACAATTGCGAAAGACGACCCAGAGTCACTTCAATTCGTCAGGTTAATATCCATGAAAACTCGCTTTGCCGCCGCCTGCACGGCTCTTGTCCTGGCCGCTACGCCGCTGTCCTCCGCGTTTGCGGCCCCCGAGGCCCGCTGGACCGGCTTCACCACCCACGCGCCCGAGACCACCGGTGCGCTCGGTCTCGGTGTCCACGACGCTCCGTTCTACGAGGGCTGCCCGATGAGCTCGGCCGCCGAGGGCAACGCCAACCAGCAGACCCGGCCGATCAAGCAGTACGGCCAGACCGCCGGCGGCCATCGCTGCTGATCCGGCGCCACAACGGATGAAGCTCAAGCCCCTCTCCTACGTCATGATCGGCGCCTTCGTGAGCGGCATCCTCATGACCCTGGTCGGCTCGGCAGGCGTGCTGCTGGGCCAGTGATCCCGGGATGAATCTTCGGAGCCGGCGGCTGCTCCCTGAAGCGGCGGCCGGCTTCGGCTTTGTTGAAACTCGGCTGCGGTGCTTGTCCGGTCACAGGTTTTCACCGCACAACCGGCGGCCACGTTTGTGGGACTCGCTCAGGATCGGTGCCCGGCGGCAGCCAGCGCCTCGATCTGGTCGCAGGCGTCGGCGATCGCGTTGCGCCCCCCCGCCATCCGCGCCCGGGCAGCCGCCGTGGCGCGCGCGACCGTGGGATCGGCGAGCAATCGTCTCAGGACCCGCGCCGCGCGGGCAGGCCGGAACGCGCGACGGTTGAGCGTCGCGCCGAGGTTCCTATCCTTGAGTCGCCGGCCCTCGTCGAAATGGTCGAACGCCACCGGGACCACGAGCTGCGGGATGCCCGCGGCCAACGCCTGCGCCACTGTCCCGACGCCGCCGTGATGGACCAAAGCGGCGCTGCGCGGCAGCAGCGTACTCAGCGGCGCGTAGGACAGGTGAATGAGCCCCGCCGGCAGGGGCTTCGGGATCTGCCCGCCCTGAGGCGCGAGCAGGACGCCGCGCCGGCCCATGCGCCGGCAGACCTGCACGGCGGTGTCGAAGAAGGGAGCACCCTGGCGCATGGCCGAGCCGTAGGTGAAGACGACCGGCGGCTCGCCCGCCGCCAGGAAAGCGTCGAGTTCCGGCGGCATGGCCGGCACGTCGCCGAACCGGTCGACCAGCGGGAAGCCGAGCTGCACCGCTTGGGCCGGCCAGTCGGGCTGCGGCGCGGCATACCAATCGGGGAACATCAGGAGCATGCGCGAGGGGCTGTTCCACCAGTGCCGCAGCCGGTTGACCGGATCGAGGCCGAGGCGCGCGCGGAGCGCATTCAGCGGCGGCAGCGTGAACGGGCCGACCGCGACGGCATCGACGCCGAGATTGACATAGGCCCGCAACGACGCCGGCAGGATGCGCGGCAGCGGCAGGCCGGGCAGCCGGGGCGGGTCGAACCGGCTCTCGATCAAGAATGGCATCACGTGCAGCGTGGCGGTTGGGAGTGCGTAGA
The DNA here is from genome assembly GCF_026540795.1 of Methylobacterium sp. GC_Met_2. NCBI lineage: Bacteria > Pseudomonadati > Pseudomonadota > Alphaproteobacteria > Hyphomicrobiales > Methylobacteriaceae > Methylobacterium > Methylobacterium sp. GC_Met_2. The sequence continues at coordinate 30,057 of NZ_JALNUM010000017.1, read as the reverse complement.
GATCCTGGGCGAGCCGCGCGCCCCAACCGAGGGGCGAGGCGACCACCCGCAGGTCGATTCCACGCGCTCGGGTCGCCCCGAGCCACAGGCAGGTGGCCTCCGCGACCTGCAGGGCGAAGTCGAACATCGGCCGGAAGCCCTGCTGCGGGTGCCAGAGATCCGGCTGGCGTATCACCGCCTCGTAATCGGCCACGGTGCCGAGTGGTTCGAAGGCGAGACCGGCCCGGCGGGCCATCGCTTCGAACGGCGCCGGCGCCGCCAGCGAGACGCCATGGCCGCGCTTGGTCAGCTCGTAACCCAGAGCGATGAACGGCAACACGTCGCCGTGAGTGCCGACGGCCACAAGGGCGACGTCGCATCGCTCGGCCGTCTGGTGCGCGGTAATGGCGTGCTCCTTCGAACCCCCGTTCAGAAGACGAGCGTGTTCTCGGCGCGGGGCATGCCAGCCCGTCCGATCCGTATCAAGATATTTTTTACCATAACTATAGGCGCTAGCAGACGTGTTACTCAGCGGCCTTTCATTTAGAACAAAACATGAACATAATGCATCGGGAACACGGAGACGCGACGATGCTGAAGGGATTGGTCCTGATCGGAATGCTGGAGTTCATGGCCTTCGGAATGCTATTCGCGGCAGTCGCAGCTTGGGCGATAGCGTTGGCACCGGTGCGTTAGCCCACGGCTGCCTTTTTCGGTCCGGTTCTTATCACGACCGGGTTATGCACAGGCGATCCACCCTTCGGCGTCGATTGTCCACAGGGGAGGCCCGAACTGGTGCTTCCGGGGCACGACCGGTGGATATCGTTCGGAGCAGGCTGCGGGTCCGTCGACTTGGAAAGGCCGAGCGGGGATGCTGTGCGTCCCCGGAACAAGGTCGGTCATGCCACGACAGCTCAAGGAGGTCGGATTCGTCCACCTCCACGTCCATTCGTCGTACTCCCTGCTCGAAGGCGCGCTGAAGGTCGGTTCCCTGATCAAGGCTGCGGTCGCCGACCGGCAGCCGGCTCTGGCGCTCACCGACACCAACAACCTGTTCGGGGCTCTCGAATTCTCCGAGAAGGCGGCGGGCGAAGGCGTTCAGCCGATTGCGGGCGTGCAACTCTCGGTCGCCTTCGAGGCGGCGGATCCGCATCAGCGGAACGCACCGACGAGCCACGGCGTCGTGCTCCTCGCCCAGGACGAGACCGGCTACGCCAACCTGCTGCGGCTTGCGAGCCATGCCTATTTCGATACGGCGCTCGGTGGATCGCCCCGCCTGGATGCCGCGGCTCTTGTCGGCGGCTCGGACGGGCTGATCGCGCTCACCGGTGGTCCCTCCGGCCCCCTCGACACAGCCTTCCGAGCCGGACGGCCCGAGCTGGCGCTCGCCCGCCTGAAGCGCCTGAAGGAGGCGTTCGGGGAGGATCGGCTCTATGTCGAACTTCAGCGCCACGGCCAGACCGAGGAGGGACGGATCGAGACTGCGCTCCTCGAACTCGCCGGCCGCCACGGCCTCGGGATCGTTGCGACGAACGAGCCCTACTTCGCCAAGCCCGACGATTACGACGCCCACGACGCGCTGCTCGCCATCGCGGAGGGCCGCATCGTCTCGGACGACCGCCGCCGCCGGGTGACGCCGAGCCACGCCTTCAAGACCCGGGCCGAGATGGGCGAGCTGTTCCGCGACCTGCCGGACGCGCTGCAGGCCAGCGTCGAGATCGCCATGCGCTGCGCCGTCCGGGCACGGACCCGCAAGCCGATCCTGCCGAATTTCTCGAAGGTCGCGGCGGGCGAGACACCGCCGATGGCGGAGGCTCTCGCGGAGGCGGCGGAAACGGGCGTGCAGACGATTTCGGCCGACGAGCCGACCGAGCTGCGCCGGCAGGCCGAGGCCGGGCTGGAATTGCGCCTGAAGCAGCACGGCACCGCGCCGGGCTTCTCGGAAGACGATTACCGCAAGCGCCTCGCCTTCGAGCTCGATGTCATCGTCTCGATGAAGTTCCCAGGCTATTTCCTGATCGTTTCGGACTTCATCAAGTGGGCCAAGGACCACGACATCCCGGTGGGTCCGGGCCGCGGCTCCGGCGCCGGCTCGCTGGTGGCGTGGTCGCTGCTGATCACCGACCTCGACCCGCTGCGCTTCGGCCTGCTGTTCGAGCGCTTCCTCAACCCCGAGCGCGTCTCGATGCCGGATTTCGATATCGACTTCTGCGTCGAGGGTCGCGAGCGGGTGATCAAGTACGTGCAGCAGCGCTACGGCGAGGGGCAGGTCGGGCAGATCATCACCTTCGGTACGTTGCTCGCCCGCGGCGTGCTGCGGGATGTCGGCCGCGTGCTGGAAATGCCCTACGGGCAGGTCGACAAGCTGACCAAGCTCGTGCCGCAGAACCCCGCCAACCCCGTGACGCTGGCCCAGGCGATCGAGGGGGAGCCGAAGCTCCAGCAGGCCATGGAGGAGGAGCCGGTCGTCGGCCGGCTGATCGACATCTCCAAGAAGCTCGAGGGCCTGCACCGCCACGCCTCGACCCATGCAGCCGGTGTGGTGATCGGCGACCGCCCGCTGGAGGAATTGGTCCCGCTCTACCGCGATCCGAAGACCGGTATGCGGGTGACCCAGTTCAACATGAAATGGGTCGAGCAGGCCGGCCTGGTGAAGTTCGACTTTCTGGGTCTCAAGACCCTCACCATGCTGCGGTGCTGCACCGATCTGCTGAAGAAGCGCGGCATCGAGATCGATTTGGCCGCCTTGCCGCTCGATGACAAAGAAACTTATGGGCCGATGGGCCGGGGCGAGACGGTCGGCGTGTTCCAGGTGGAATCCGCCGGCATGCGCAAGGCGCTCTGCGAGATGCAGGCCGACCGGCTGGAGGACATCATCGCCCTGGTGGCGCTCTACCGGCCGGGCCCGATGGCCAACATCCCGGTCTATTGCGAGCGCAAGCTCGGCCGTGACGCCGGCAACGAGGCGTCCTGGTATCCGGATCCCAAGCTGGAGCCGATGCTGAAGGAGACGTTCGGCATCATCGTCTACCAGGAACAGGTGATGGAGATCGCCAAGGTTCTGGCGGGCTACTCGCTGGGCGAGGCCGACATGCTCCGGCGCGCCATGGGTAAAAAGATCCGCGCCGAGATGGACGCGCAGCGCGACCGGTTCCTGAAGGGCTGCACCGAGCGCGGGCTGAACAAGGCCAAGGCCAACGAGATCTTCGACCTGCTCGCCAAGTTCGCCGATTACGGCTTCAACAAGAGCCACGCGGCGGCTTACGCGCTACTGACCTACCAGACCGCCTATCTGAAGGCGAACCATCCAGTCGAGTTCCTGGCCGCCGCCATGACGCTCGACATCGACAACACCGACAAGCTCGCCGAATTCCGTCAGGACGCGCAGCGCTTGAAGATCGTGGTCGAGCCGCCCTCGATCAACACCTCCGGCGAGGTGTTCGAGGTGCGCGACGGTCGGATCTACTACGCGCTCGCCGCCATCAAGGGCGTCGGCCGCGAGGCGGTGCGGGCGCTGGTGGAGGCGCGCGGCGACCGGCCGTTCAAGGACCTCGCCTGCTTGGCCCGCCGGTTGAACCCGCGGATGATCAACAAGCGCACCCTGGAGAGCCTCGTCCAGGCCGGGGCGCTGGACTGCATCGAGCCCGACCGGGCGCGCGCCTTCGCGGCGGTGGAGCCGATGATGAAGCTCGCCGCCAGCGCGGCGGAGGCCGAGACCACCGGCGTCACCGACATGTTCGGCGGCGTGGTGGCGGACGATGTCTCGCTCCGGATCCCGCCCCACGAGATCTGGCCAATGGCCGACACGTTGAAGCGCGAATACGCGGCGATCGGGTTCTTCATCTCGGGCCATCCGCTCGACGAGTATGGCGATCTGCTCGACAAGCTGCGGGTGCAGAGCTGGACGGATTTCTGCCGCGCCGTGCGGGCCGGGACGTCGAGCGTCGGCCGGGTGGCAGCCTCGGTGCTCGACCGGGCGGAGCGGCGGACCAAGACCGGCAACAAGATGGGCATCGTCACCCTGTCGGACCGGACCGCGCATTTCGAGGCGATCATCTTCTCCGAGGGCCTCGGCCAGTACCGCGACATCCTGGAGCCCGGCCGCCCGCTGGTGCTGCAACTCCAGGCGAACCTGGAAGGCGAGGACGTGCGCGCCCGGATCCTCACCGCGGAGCCCCTCGACCAGGCGGTTGCGCGCCACCAGAAGGGGATCCGCATCCACCTGAGCGACCCGCGCGGGGTCGCGCCGGTGCAGCAGCGGCTGTCGATGCGCGGCGAGAGCGAGGTCTCGCTGATCCTCAAGCTCGACGGCGGCGAGCGCGAGGTGGAGATCCGGCTGCCCGGAAAATTCCAGGCGAGCCCGGCGCTGGCCGGCCAGCTCCGGACCGTGCCGGGGGTGGTGCAGGTGGAGGTGAGTTGAGGGGCTGCCTAAACCGGGTGGTACCCGTCAACGCGACCGCCTTTCTGGCACCACCCACGTACCCATCGGCACCCGCGCGTACAGGTCGATGATGTCTTGGTTCAGGAAGCGCACGCAGCCCAAGGACATCAGCGTGCCGATCGTGTACGGCTCCGTGGTGCCGTGCAGGCGGTAGAGCGTGTCGCGCCCGTCGCGGTAGAGGTAGAGCGTCCGCGGCCCGAGCGGCTTGCAGGCGCCACCCGGCACGCCGCAGACCCCGGGTTCAAATGCCTGACGGTCAGGCGCGGGCCCAGTCCGGCAGCCACGCGCCGTGGGCGTCCGTCAACTGGTCGACGAGGCTCCAGATCTGGTCGAGGTCGAGTTCGGCCGCGGTGTGGGGATCCATCATCGCGGCGTGATAAATGTGCTGGCGGTTTTCCGTCATCAGCGCCTTCACGGTCAGTTCCTGCACGTTGATGTTGGTGCGGATCAGCGCCGTGAGCTGGACCGGGAGCGCCCCGACATGGGTCGGCTGGATGCCGTTGGCGTCCACGAGGCAGGGCACCTCGACCGCGCAGGAATCGGGCAGCGAGGTGATGCAACCGTCGTTGCGCAGGTTGCCGTAGATTACCGCAGGCTCGCCGGTCCAGACCGCGTTCATGATCGACGAAGCGTATTCGTGGCTCGGCTTCACCGCGATCGTGCCGTCACCGGTGAGGTCCTTCGACTGCTCCTTCCACTGGGCGATCTGCTCGATGCAGCGCTTCGGGTACTCGTCCAGCGGGATGCCGTATGTCTCGATCAGGTCCTCGCGCCCGTTCTTGATGAACCACGGCGTGTATTCGGCGAAATGCTCCGAACTCTCGGTGACGAAGTAGCCGAGCCGCGCGAACATCTCGTAGCGCACTGTGTTCGGGCAGCGGGGATTCCAGCTCGACGGTTTCGGGATGCGACCGGCGCGGTAGCCGTCGAGAAGATCGGGATACAGGTCGCGGAAGGAGCCGTCCGGCATCCGGCGCTCGAACTTCAGATAGAACGCCATGTGGTTGATCCCCGCCGTGCGGTAGCGCAATTCGGCGACGGGGATGTCGAGGTCGCGCGCCAGCTCCTCGGCGGTGTGCTGCACCGAGTGGCACAGGCCGACCTGCCGGATCTGCGGGAATTTTTCCGTAATCGCCCAGGTGTTGATCGCCATCGGGTTGACGTACTGTAGCAGGATCGCCTCGGGGCAGACCTCCACCATGTCGGCGCAGATCGCCCAGAGCTGCGGCACCGTGCGCAGGCCCCGCATGATGCCTCCGACGCCGAGCGTATCGGCGATGGTCTGGCGCAGGCCGAACCGCTTCGGGATCTCGAAGTCGGTGACCGTGCAGGGCTCGTAGCCGCCGATCTGGAACGCCACGACGACGAAATCCGCGCCCGCTAACGAGGCGCGCCGGTCGCCATAGGTCTCGATCGTGGCGCGGGCGTCGAGGGCGCGCACCAGCTTGCCGGCGACGATCGCGCTCTCCGCGAGGCGTTCAGCGTCGATATCCATCAGGGCGATGATCGCGTCCTTGAAGGCCGGGCGATGCAGCACATCGCCGATGATGTTCTTCATGAAGACGGTCGAGCCGGCTCCGATGAACGTAATCTTGGGGCGTCGCATGGGAGTCTTTCAGGCCTCGGTCGGAGAAGGGGAGGGACAGGCGCCTCCCTCAGGGGGGGCGATGCCCATCGCGCGCAGCCAGACGGTGCGCGTGACATCCGCCGAATGCCGGGATTTCACATCCACCGGCCGCCGCGCGTCATGGTCGAGGCCGATGGTGCTCGGCGCCTGCATCATGGTCCAGCCGGTCGGACCGATTGCGCCCGCGCGGAGCGAGGGCAGGCGGTGGAACAGCGGAGAGCCCAGAAGAGCGGGGACGACGGCGAGGAGGCCGATGAAAGCCTCCCTTTGCCGCTGCTGCATCGGTGAAACCGATCGCGTCGTCCCCGCCATGCCAACCACCCCCCAGAGGTTCGCACTGACACGTGCCAGCTTGCGCTAGGACGCTTGCTAACACGTGTTAGCTATGTTTCACCACGCTGAATATGTGTTGTCAACGGGCTGCCCGAGACCTAATCGCGTACCGGCCGAACCGAAGGATCTACGCCGGGCCAATTGAAGGTCATGGCCTCCCCGGGCCGATCAGCGGAGGCGACGGATGCCGACGAAACGCGTCACCAGCCACGATGTGGCGCGCCAGGCCGGCGTCTCACGGGCAACAGTTTCCCTCGTTCTCAACCGCTCCGAGAGCATCGTCATCGCGAAGGAGACGCGGGAGCGGGTGCTGCGGGCGGCGGACGAACTCGGCTATAAGCCGAACTCGGCCGCGCGCATGCTGGTCAGCGGCCAAAGCGAGACGATCGGCCTGATCGTCTCCGATCCTTCCATCCTCTTGGTGGATCAGTTCGTGACCCAGGTGCTCTACGGGGTCGAGAAGGCCAATCGGCAGCTCGGGCTGCATGTACTCGTGGAGGGCCTGGAGAGCGGCGGCCCGACGAGCACCTACGACGATCTGGTGGAGTCCCGGCGGATCGACGGCCTGATCGTGCTTAATCCAAGAGCTGGGGACACGGCGCTCGTCTCCCTGATCGAGAAGGATTTTCCGCTCGTCCTCGTCGGTTCCGTCCGTCACCCGCGCGAAGTGGCGGTGACCTTCGCAACACGCCCCGCGCTGATGAAGGCGGTGGATCACGTGGTGGGCCTCGGCCACCGACGCGTCGGCGCCATCACATTCTCGCCGCGCAGCTTCATCGCCACCGAAGCGCGCCTGGCCGCGCTGGAGGCCGGCCTGCGCGTCCAGGGGCTGGCGCTGGATGCGGACGCGATCGAGGTCGGGGATTTCAGTCCGGAGAGCGGTCACCGCGCGGGCCTCGCGCTGCTGAGCCGGCGTCCGGACGTGACCGCGATCTTCGCCGGCAACGACACGATCGCGATCGGCGTGCTCAGCGCAGCGCATGCCCTCGGCCGCACTGTGCCCCAGGATCTGTCCCTGGTCGGCTTCGACGACCTGCCCTTCGCCCCCTGGCTGACGCCCGCGCTCACGACCATCCGCACAGATGGCGTGCACCAGGGTCAGATCGCGACGCAGATGCTGTTCGAGCGGCTGAACGGACGCAGCCCGGCCGTCCCACGGGTCCGGCTGGAACCGGATTTCATCGTCCGCGCTTCGACGGGGTCCGCCAAGCCCTGATCACCGCTTTGGCGGACTCACAAACCTCGGATGGCCGTCCCGCACGACGCCGAGCTGTCAGAACGGCGCCGCGAGGCACCCGCCGAGGGCACCCTTCAGCGCGGCGGCGTCGCTCTCCGAAGGCGCGAAGGTCGCCGTCAAGGCCGGGTCGCCGGAACGCGGGCTCGCCTGGGTCCACGTGAGCTTGGCCTCGGGTTGCGCAAGCGCCAGCGCGATTCCACGCAGCGGATCCTCGCCGCGGCGGGCCCCGGTCACCGTCAGGGCGAAGCCCGCATCTGCGCCGGTCGCCGCGCCCTGGGCCGGCATGCGCACGGAACGCACGCTGCCGGCGCCGGCCACCAAGATCCCGGTGAGCGGCGTTTCGCTGCCGGAGCCTTCGAGCCCGGCGAAATCGAAGCGCGGCGCCAGCTCGGCGAAGCGCGGCACGGTCAGAGCCGCCGACAAGCCGGTGCCACCCGGATCGCAGGCGACGTGCAGGGTCACCGACCTCTGTTCCGTCCCCAGGTCGGCGGCACCGGTGAGGTCCACGCTGCCTCCCGGTGCCCGGCTGACGCCGTTCAGCAGGGGGGTCCGCCCGGTGAGGATGTCGGACAGCCTCTCGCCGCGGCGCAACGGTCCCGCGAGGAGGGCCACGGCCGCGATGATCACGATCGCCAAGCCCACGCCGATCCGAAGCCGCATCCTGTCCTCGCCTGTGGAGATCTCAGGCCGGCGGCATAGCGCATCGCCCCGGAAACCGGAACCGGACCGTTCTGCTAGGACCCTGATCCGCTTCGCGTTTTGCCCGATGGTCGACGCCGCCTTTTGGTCTGCGGCTTCTGACGACCGAGCCCAGGCCGCAACGTTCTGTTCACCATGATGGCGCGAACTGCGCGGCATCGGCATCCGCGTGCGTTGCGGCAACTCCGTAAAAACCGATCGATCCTATGCACCGATGCTCAAGCTTGAGCCTCATGAATGCGTACGAAGATCCTGCTCGTTCTGACGCTGTTGGTCTACGTCACCACCGGCCGCGCCCCCGGCATCCGGGAGCCGCGCAACCCGGATGCGGAGCATGCGGGCGGTCGGGTCGCCCTCGTGATGAAGCGCGCCTGGGCCTGAGCCTCACGCCGCAGGGACGCCGGCCCTGAGCCGCGCAGCCACCAGCGCCTGCAGGCTCCAGAGGTGCCGGTCTCGGATGCCGAGGCGCTCGCAGGCTTCCACGGTCCGGAACAGGTACTCGGCGCTCGGCCCCTTATGGCCGCAGGCAACCGCGATCTTTTCGGCGATCTCGGGATCCGACAGGCGGCCGGCGTAACGGTCGCTGGCGCGGTTCGCCAGGAACGTCAGGGCCGAGACGGTCCCTGCCTCGGTGGCGACCGGCAGCCAGCGGGCGACGTAGCCCCGGCCGCGCATCTCCCGGCGCCAGACCGGCATCAGCGCCTCGCGGATCTCCGAATTGGGCAGGCGGAACACGATGCCCCGGCACAGGCCGCCGCGGTCGAGCGCCAGGACGACGCCCGGCCGCTCCGGTGTCCCGCGGAAGCGCCGCTGCAGCAGGCAGAAGCGGCGGTGGAAGCCGCGGACCGTCCCGATCCGGCGCTCGGCCACTGGGAATTCCGGATTCCACATCAGCGAGCCATAGGCGAACACCCAGACTGCATTGCCCTCGCAGCCGGCGACGATCGCGTCCAGGCCTGGCCCCAGCTCCGCATCCGAAAGCACCGCGAGGGCGCTCGGGTCGTCAAGCACCGGGACGGAATGGGCGCGGGCGATCAGATCGAGGCTGAGGTCGAGGGTGCGGGAATCCCGGGACGGCATCGCCCTCAACGCGGCGGCCTCAGCGCTTGTTGCCCAGGGTGTCGAGTTCGGGGAAGGGGCGGGTGCGGTGCCCGGTGCAGACCTCGTCGTCGTCGAGCACCGTGAGCCGGTCGTCCGCGTAGCGCAACACCACCTTCGGCTTCTCGGGCTTGCCGAAGGTCCGGCCGTACATGTGACCCGACACGCAATAGATCACTTGGCCGCCATCCTCGATCGGCCCGGCGATGCGACTGCCCTCGAACCGGACCGGCAGCAGCGAGACCGAACCGAAATCGACCTGCTTGAGCGCCAGGGCAGCAATCCGCTGGAGGAGGGCCGGGGAGGGCGCGTCCTCCACGGCGGCCGACTTGCGCGCGGCAGCCTGCGCCCCGGCGGCGGTAAGGAGAAACACGATGGCGAGGGCGGCACGAAGCGGCATCGGCGACTGCTATCCGGCCAAGGCTGCCCCAGGCTGGACAGCGCGCGGGCAGCGCCGGACGTCGCGAAGGCCTATATGCGGGGATCCCGCACCCCGCGCCCCTCCCAACCCCCGACGCGACCTTCGATGCAATGGACCGACGACGCCCTGGTGCTCGGCCTGCGCCGGCACGGGGAGAGCAGCGTCATCCTTGAGGCGATGACCGAGACCCACGGGCGCCACCTCGGCCTCGTGCATGGCGGACGTTCGCGCCGGATGCAGCCGGTGCTTCAGCCCGGCAACCGCGTCCGTCTGACGTGGCGCGCGCGCCTCGAAGAGGGCCTTGGCGCCTTCGCGGTGGAGCCCCTCGACTCGCAGGTCTCACGGCTGATCGGATCGAGCCTTGCCCTCTACGGCATCGGCCACCTGGCGGCTTTGCTGCGGTTGCTCCCGGAGCGCGACCCGCATCCGGAGCTCTACGAGGCGGCGGGGATCCTCGTGGAGCACCTTGACGATCCCGCTATCGCCCCGCCCCTGATGGTGCGCTTCGAGCTGGCGATCCTATCGGAACTCGGCTTCGGCCTCGATCTCACCGCCTGCGCGGCCACCGGCGGCAACGACGCCCTAGCGTACGTCTCGCCGAAGAGCGGCCGGGCGGTCAGCGCCTCGGCGGGCGAGCCGTTTCGCGACCGCCTGCTGGTGCTCCCGACCTTCCTGCACGCAGGCGGTTCCCCCGGCCCGGACGGCGTTGCACAAGGGTTCACCTTGACGGGATACTTCCTAGACCGGCACGTCTGGGGTCCGCGCGGTCTCGCAGCCCCCGAAGAGCGGACGCGATTCGTTGCGCTCGGCCGCGAGGCCGGCTAGTGTTCGTGTTCTGTTCCAGATTTTCGCGGCCTTCGATTCGGGTTGTCGGCGCTGTTGCGCGGCCCCCGGCTGATGGGCCGCGGTGAAGACGTTGAATTGAGGAGCCGTCATGGGCCAGCCCTTCGAGCCGCCGTCCGGCGACGGGATCGAGAGCGTGGAGCTGAAATCCGCGCTGGAAGAGCGCTACCTCGCCTACGCGCTCTCAACGATCATGCACCGGGCCCTGCCGGATGCCCGCGACGGGTTGAAGCCCGTGCATCGGCGCATCCTGTACGGCATGCGGCTGCTCCGCCTCGACCCCAACACCGCGCATAAGAAGTGCGCCAAGATCGTTGGCGACGTGATGGGCGACTTCCACCCGCACGGCGACCAGGCGATCTACGACGCCCTGGTGCGGCTCTCCCAGGACTTTGCCCAGCGCTACCCGCTGGTCGACGGCCAGGGCAATTTCGGCAACATCGATGGCGATGGCCCGGCCGCCTACCGCTACACCGAGGCGCGGCTCACCGAGGTCGCGCGCCTCCTGCTCGATGGTATCGACGAGGACACGGTCGACTTCCGCCCCTCCTACAATGGCGAGAAGGACGAGCCGATCGTCCTACCGGCGGCCTTCCCGAACCTCCTGGCCAACGGCAGCCAGGGCATCGCGGTCGGCATGGCGACCTCGATCCCGCCGCACAACGCCGCCGAGCTGTGCGACGCGGCGCTCTACCTGATCAATCACCCCGAGGCGACCTCGGCGCATCTTGCCAAGTTCGTGCAGGGGCCGGACTTCCCGACCGGCGGCATCCTGGTCGATTCGGCGGAATCGATCGCCGAAGCGTACCGCACCGGCCGCGGCGCCTTCCGGGTCCGCGCCCGCTGGGCCAAGGAGGATCTCGGCCGCGGCACGTGGAACATCGTCGTCACCGAGATTCCCTACGGCATCCCGAAGGGCCGGCTGATCGAAAAGATGGCCGAGCTGCTGCAGGAGAAGAAGCTGCCGCTGCTCGCCGACGTGCGCGATGAATCGGCCGAAGACGTGCGCGTCGTGCTGGAGCCGCGCTCGCGCACGGTGGACCCGGTGATTCTGATGGAATCGCTGTTCCGGCTGACCGAGTTGGAGGCGCGGATCCCGCTCAACCTGAACGTGCTGGTCGGCGGTCTCGTGCCGAAGGTGATCGGGCTTACCGAATGTCTGCGGGAATGGGTCGATCACCGCCGCGTGGTGCTGCAGCGCCGCTCGCGCTACCGCCTCGGGCAGATCGACCGGCGCCTGGAGATCCTGGGCGGATTGCTGATCGTCTATCTCGACCTCGACGAGGTGATCCGCATCATCCGCGAGGAGGACGAGCCGAAGCCCGCCCTGATGGCCCGGTTCGAACTCACCGAGATCCAGGCCAATGCGATCCTCGACACCCGCCTGCGGTCCCTGCGCAAGCTGGAGGAGATGGAGCTGAAGCGCGAACTGGATGCCCTCACCGCCGAGAAGGCCGAGATCGACGCCCTGCTCGCCTCCGAGCCGGCGCAGTGGAAGGCGATCCAGGCGCAGATCCGCGCCGTGAAGAAGACCTTTGGCCCCGAGACCAAGCTGGGGAAGCGCCGAACGACGCTGGCGAGCCCGCCCGATGTCGGCGGCATCGACTTCACCGCGGCCCTGGTCGAGCGCGAGCCGATCACCGTGATCGTCTCGAACAAGGGCTGGATCCGGGCGCTCAAGGGCCACGTCGCCGACCTGTCGGGCGTGGCCTTCAAGGGCGACGATACCTTGAAGATCGCCTTCCCGACCGAGACGACCCAGAAGATCCTGCTGCTTGCCACCAACGGCAAGGTGTTCACCCTGGAGGCCTCGAAGCTACCGGGCGGGCGCGGCTTCGGCGATCCGGTGCGGCTGATGGCCGACCTCGACGACGGCACCGAGATCGTGGCGGCCCTGCCCTACCGGCCGGAGACCAAGCTGCTGATCGCGGGCTCGGACGGGCGCGGCTTCGTGGCGCCGTCAGACGCGCTCGTCGCTAACACCCGCAAGGGCAAGAGCGTGCTGGGCCTCGATGGCGACGCTACCGCGGCCGTGCTGGTGCCGGCGGATGGCGACCACGTGGCGGTGGTCAACACGGAAAAGCTGCTCCTGATCTTCCCGGTTTCCGAGGTGGCCGAACTCGCCCGCGGCAAGGGCGTCCGGCTCCAGCGCTGCCGCAGCGGCGGGCTGATTGACGCGCACGTGTTCAAGCTGGCGGATGGTCTACCCTGGCAGGACGGCTCGGCCGAAGGTCGCCTCGCCAACGCGACGGTGCTGGAGAAGTGGCTCGGTCACCGGGCGGAGGTGGGCCTGATGATGGCGCGCAGCTTCCCGAAGTTCGAGCGGTTCGGGCGGTGAGAGAGGGCGGGCGCGTTCCAGTTCGCCCCCCTCGTCTGAGGTGCCGGAGCATGGCGGAGGCCTCGAAAGAGGCCTCCAGCGAGCACCGCGGCTCCTGAAGCCATCCTTCGGGACGGCTCTGCCGCAGCTCAGAACGAGGGCGCGATTGGGCGTGGTTTCCGCGGTGCGGAGGCCCCTGTCCTCAATGCGCCCGCTGGGCGAGCCAGAGCGCACCGAAGGCCAGCACGCCGCCGCCGATCGGAACCGTGAGCAGGAGGAGAAGCTGGGCTGTCGTCATGGCCGGAGGTTCCGCAATGCGTACCTCACGGCCCAATGCATGGCGCCACTCATGATCCAGCAAACCACCATGGCGATGAGCACGGGCGCGAAGTGCGGACGATCCGAAAGGGCGGTCGAGACGAACGGCGCGAAACCGCCGACGGCGAAGATCGCGACAGCGAGGCCGTTGACGTAGGTCGCCGAGAACGTGATCCGCTCGATCGCCACGAGCGTGTCGCGCGCTTCGCTCTCCGCTTCCGACATCGAACCAGAGCCCCCGGCCGGCCGCAAGCTTAGCCGATACCGGCGACGCGGACTATGAGCCTGCCGGCCGCCTCACCACCCCTTCACGGTCGCCTCGTCGGCCGCCCAGAGGTGCTGTGCCGCGTAGGCCCGAAACGGGCGCCACGCCTCCGCCCGGGCCAGGAGCTCCGCCGGACTCGGCCGCCCGGTGCCGGTCTTCAGCGCCCGCAACAGCCCGACATCGCCCACCGGCAGGGCGTCGGGCAGCTTGAGCACCCGCATGGCGATATACTGCGCCGTCCAGGGACCGACCCCGCGGATCGCCGTGAAGCGGAGCACCGCGGCCTCCAGGGACTCGGCCGGGGCGAACAGGTCCGGGTCGGCCAGCGCCGCCGCGGCCAGCGCCCGGATCGCCGCGCCACGGGCCCGCGGCATGTTGAGCGCCAGGGCGACATCCGCCTCGACCAGATCCGCCGGCGCGGGAAAGACGTGGGTCAGGCCGCCCATCGGCTCCGCGAGCGGTGTGCCGAACGCCGCCACCAACTTGCCGGCGAGCCCAATCGCGGCCGCCACCGACACCTGCTGGCCGAGGATCGCACGACAGCCGGTCTCGAACGGGTCCCACGCCCCCGGCAGGCGCAATCCCGGCCGCGCGGCGACGAGCGGGGCCAGGACCGGATCCTCGGCGAGGCAGGTCGCGATGGCGCCGGGATCGGCGTCGCAGTCGAACAGGCGGCGCAGGCGCCCGCCGACAGATTCTGCGTGCCCGGCCTCGACGCCGCGCAGCGCGACGTGCAGGCCCTCCTCGCCGGGCGCCACCCTCAGGAGCCCGTGCCGCCCCGCGACGCTGATCGTGCGCGCGTAGGCCGCCGCGGGATCCGTCGTCTCGACGCCCGGGATCACCCGCTTGGCCAGGAACGCGCGGATCGCCGCCCAGTCGTAGGGCGGTCGATAGGACAGGCGGAGCGCGTTCGCCTCTGCAAATACGAAGGGCGGCCTCTCGGCCGCCCCGCTGGTTGCGTCCCGCGACAGGTCCCGCCTCAGCTGCGCTGATCGACCGCCACGTAGTCGCGCTGGGCCGGACCCACGTAGAGCTGGCGCGGGCGGCCGATCTTCTGCGACGGATCCTCGATCATCTCGGCCCACTGGGCGATCCAGCCGACCGTGCGGGCCACCGCGAACAGCACCGTGAACATGTCGGTCGGGAAGCCCATCGCCTTGAGGGTGATGCCGGAGTAGAAATCGATGTTCGGGTAGAGCTTCTTCTCGATGAAGTACTCGTCCTTGAGCGCGATCTGCTCCAGCTCCAGGGCGACGTGGAGCAGCGGATCGTCGGTCTTGCCGAGCTCCTTCAGCACCTGATGGGTGGTGCTCTGCATGATCCGGGCGCGCGGATCATAGTTCTTGTAGACCCGGTGGCCGAAGCCCATCAGCCGGAACGGGTCGTTCTTGTCCTTGGCCTTGGCAACGTACTTGCCGACGTTCTCCGGCGTGCCGATCTCCATCAGCATCTTGAGCGCGGCCTCGTTGGCACCGCCATGGGCCGGCCCCCACAGGCAGGCGACGCCGGCCGCGATACAGGCGAACGGGTTGGCACCCGAGGAGCCGGCGAGACGCACCGTCGAGGTCGAGGCGTTCTGCTCGTGGTCGGCATGCAGGATGAAGATCTTGTCGAGCGCCTTGGCGAAGACCGGGTTGACCTCATACTCTTCACACGGAACTGCGTAACACATCCGCAGGAAGTTCGAGGTGTAGTCGAGGTCGTTTTTCGGATACACGAAGGGCTGGCCGATCGAGTACTTGTAGGCCATCGCGGCGAGCGTCGGCATCTTGGCGATCATGCGGATCGACGCGATCAGCCGCTGGCTCTCGTCCGTAATGTCGGTCGAGTCGTGGTAGAAGGCCGAGAGGGCGCCGACCGAGGCCACCATCACGGCCATCGGGTGCGCGTCGCGGCGGAAGCCGGTGAAGAACCGGTTCATCTGGTCGTGCACCATGGTGTGGCGCGTGACCCGATACTCGAAATCGGCCCGCTGGCCGGCGGTCGGCAGGGCGCCGAACAGCATCAGGTAGCAGGTCTCGAGGAAGTCGCCCTTCTCGGCGAGCTGCTCGATCGGGTAGCCGCGGTAGAGCAGCACGCCCTCGTCGCCGTCGATGTAGGTGATCTTTGATTCGCAGCTCGCCGTCGAGGTGAAGCCCGGATCGAAGGTGAAGGCGCCGGTCTGGGCGTAGAGCTTGCCGATATCGATGACGTCCGGCCCGATCGTGCCGGTTTTCACCGGCAATTCGATCGACTTGCCATCCACGGTGATGGTGCTGGGTGCGCTCATGGATCGTGGACCCTTCTCTGGCGACGTGGCGGATGCCGGACCCGGGCTGTGCCGAATCGGCCCCGGGGGCCTCAAGCACACCGCGTTATGCTGCGGGTGCTCACTGGCATGGGTTACCCAAACGGCACTGCAGCAGCAACGGGGTCGGTGACAACCCAACCCCGACGCCAAGCGAATTCGTCAAACGAATCGCACCATGCGAAATCCAGGCCGTAGCCCGCGGTTCCCGGCCGGCGTCAGTCCTGCGGCGTCTGATCGCCGAGGCGAGCCAGGGTCTCGTCCCGACCGAGCACCGCCATCACGTCGAACAGGGGCGGGGAGGTGGTGCGGCCGGTGAGCGCCGCCCGCAGGGGCTGGGCCACCTGACCGAGCTTGCAGCCCGCTTCCTCCGCGTACTGGCGCACCGCGCCCTCGGTCGAGGCCGCGCTCCACGCGGGGAGCGCCTCCAAGGCCGGCTTCACGCCAGCGAGGCGCGCACGGCCCTCATCGGAGAGAAGCGCGCGGGCCTTGTCGTCGAGCCCCAACGGGCGCTGGGCGTAGAGGTAGTAGGCGCTGTCGAGGAGTTCGATCAGGGTCTTGGCCCGCTCCTTCAGCCCCGGCATGGCCAGGGTGAGCTTGTCCTTGAGATCCGGCGGCAGCGGCGCCGACAGGCCGCGCTCGGGCCCGACCTGCGGCAGGATCGTCTCGATCGCCGCGACGAGGTCGGCATCGGCGCTGCCGCGGATGTAGAGGCCGTTGAGGTTGGCGAGCTTGGCGAAGTCGAACCGGGCCGCGGAACGCCCCACCGAGCCGAGATCGAAGGCCGCGATCATCTCCTCGGTGGAGAACACCTCCTGGTCGCCATGGCTCCAGCCGAGCCGCACGAGGTAGTTGCGGAGCGCCGCCGGCAGGTAGCCGAGGTCGCGATAGGCCTCGACGCCGAGCGCCCCGTGGCGTTTCGAGAGCTTGGCCCCGTCCGCCCCGTGGATCAGCGGGATATGGGCCATCTTGGGGATGTCCCAGCCGAGCGCCGAGAAGATCTGGGCCTGGCGGGCGGCATTGGTGAGGTGGTCGTCGCCGCGGATCACCTGGGTGACGCCCATGTCGTGGTCGTCGACTACCACGGCGAGCATGTAAGTCGGGTTTCCGTCCGAGCGCAGCAGGACGAGATCGTCGAGATCCTTGTTGGCCCAGGTCACCCGACCCTGGACGGCGTCCTCCACCACGGTCTCACCCTCGGCGGGCGCGCGCAGACGGATCACCGGCTTGACACCGGCGGGCGCGTCGGACGGATCGCGGTCGCGCCAGCGGCCGTCGTAGCGCGGGGCCCGCCCCTCGGCACGGGCGCTGTCCCGCATCTGCGTGAGTTCCTCGGCGGTGGCGTAGCAATGATAGGCGCGCCCCGCGGCCAGCAACTCCTCGGCCACGGCGCGATGGCGCTCGGCGCGGGCGAACTGGAACACCACGTCGCCGTCCCAGTCGAGGC
This sequence comes from Methylobacterium sp. GC_Met_2, assembly GCF_026540795.1. Classification (NCBI taxonomy): domain Bacteria; kingdom Pseudomonadati; phylum Pseudomonadota; class Alphaproteobacteria; order Hyphomicrobiales; family Methylobacteriaceae; genus Methylobacterium; species Methylobacterium sp. GC_Met_2. Next base: position 12,745 of record NZ_JALNUM010000017.1, on the reverse strand, counting down.
CCAGCCAAGTGAGCCCGTCGAGAATCGCGTCGATCGCGCCCTTGGTCGAGCGCTCCCGATCGGTGTCCTCGATGCGCAGCAGCATCCGGCCGCCCGTGTGGCGGGCATAGAGCCAGTTGAACAGCGCCGTGCGAGCCCCGCCGATATGCAGGTAGCCGGTGGGCGAGGGGGCGAAGCGCGTGACGACGGCTGAGGACATCGGTCCGGTATGTTCGGGGGCGAGGCGGGAAGCGCGAGACGGTGAGCGCGACACGGGCAGGCTCGAAAGGGCGCCCGTAGCACGAAGCGGCGCCTGTAGCACGGGGCCGCGGATGCGTTAAGAATCGCCCGGGGAATCACCCGGCCGCCGACGACAGGTCGCGCGGATCGAGGCAGGGGCAATGCGGCGGATCGGCGCGAGGCTGACGGGGGGCGCCCTTGTGCTCGCCGCCCCGCGTGCGCCCGCGCTTCCGGCTTTCCGGCATTGGGTGGCCGAGGGCCTTGCCCAGGAGGCCGAGCAGCGCCGCCTGTTCCCCTGGCTGGCGGTCGCCTTCGGGGCCGGGATCCTGCTGTATTTCGGGGTCGCGGACGGTACGCCCGTCCTGGCTGCCCCGCTGATCGGGGCCGCACTGGCACTCGCGCCTGTGCCGTTCCTGGGGGCGCGGCCGGTGGCGATGGCGCTGGCGCTCGCCGCGGGGTTCGCGTTCCTCGGCTTCGCGGCGGCGACCTGGCGTGTCGCGCAGGTGGCCGCGCCGATCCTGACACGGACCACGATCGGGCCGCTCACCGGGACGATCGAGGCACTCGACGAGCGCGAGGTCGGCGCCCGGCTGGTGATCCGGGTGGACAGCTTTGCCGGGCTCGGCCCGGAGGTGCGGCCGGCCCGGGTGCGCGTCTCGTTCCGCAAGACGCCGATCCCGCGGCCGGGCGAAACCATCGCGGCGACTGCGCGCCTCCTGCCGCCTCCGGAGGCGGCCCGGCCCGGCGGCTACGACTTCGCCCGGGACGCGTATTTTCAGGGGATCGGCGCGGTTGGCTCGCTCGTCGGCGCCGTCAAAATCCGAGCCCCCACGGAACCGCCGCCCCTGCGCCTGCGTCTCGCCGCGATGCTGGACGAGGCCCGCAACGTCCTGACCCGCCGGATCGCCGAGGCCGAGGGCGGCCAGGCGGGGGCGGTGGCGGCCGCCCTGGTGACCGGCAAGCGTGGGCTGATCGGCCCGGCCAGCAACGATGCCCTGCGCGCCGCCGGCATCTACCACGTGGTCTCGATCTCGGGCCTCCACATGGTACTGGCCGCTGGCGTGGTGTTCTGGCTGGTGCGGGCTTTCCTCGCATTGATCCCCCACTGCGCCGTGTTCTGGCCGATCAAGAAGATCGCGGCCGGCTTCGCCATGGTGGGGGTGAGCGGCTATTGCGCCTTCTCGGGCTGGGACATCGCCGCCGAGCGCTCGCTGATCATGACCCTGATCATGCTGGGCGCGATCCTCGCGGACCGACCCGCCCTGTCGATGCGCAACCTCGCAGTGGCCGCCCTGATCGCCCTGGCCCGCGAACCGGAAGGGCTGCTCGGCCCGAGCTTCCAGATGTCGTTCGGCGCGGTGGCCGGGTTGATCGCCTGTGCGCGGTTGATCGACGGGCGCCTGTTCGTGCGGCCCGGGGCGGGGCGAATCGGACGGCTCGTCGGGACCGGCCTCTCGGGGATCGTCGGCACCCTGGCCACGACCCTGGTGGCGCAGATCGCCACCGCCCCCTTCGCCACCTACCATTTCCAGACGGTCCAGCCCTTCGGCCTTATCGGTAACGCGCTGACCCTGCCGCTCGTCTCGCTGGTGGTGATGCCCTCGGCCGTGATCGGGTGCCTTGCCTATCCCTTCGCCCTCGACCGGCCGGTCTGGTGGCTGATGGGGCAGGCGGTGGGCGGTATGCTGGCGATCTCGCATTGGATCGCCGGGTTCGAGCGGGCCAGCGTGGTGGTGCCAGCCTTCGGCACCGGGGCTCTCGCCGCCCTCACGACAGCGCTGCTCCTGGCGACGCTACCGGTTTCGCAGATCCGCTGGTTTGCCCTGCCGCCCATCCTGCTCGGTCTCGGCCTGATGGTCCACCCGGAGCACCACGATCTCTATGTCGACCGGCAGGGCTGGGGTGCCGCGGTCCGTGGCCCGGATGGACAGCTCGCGATCCTCGGCAGCCCTTCGGGCTTCGTGCTGGAGCAATGGCTGAAGGCGGATGGCGACGGGCGGCGGCTCGACCGCAGCTCCGGCGCGGCGCCCGGCGGTCGCTGCGACCGGCTCGGCTGTACCGCGCTTCTCCCGGACGGACGGGCCGTCGCCCTGGTCCGCGACCGGCGCGCCTTCCCAGAGGATTGCGCCCGGGCCACGGTGCTGATCACGAGCCTCATGGCGCCGCCGACCTGCGCGGGGCCTCTGGTGATCGACCGCCGGGTGCTGGCCACGCACGGGGCCGTCGCTCTGCGTGCTGTTGGAAACGGGTTTACCGTACGCAGCGCCCACGGTGACGACCGGTCCGCCCCCTGGCGTCCGAGGCCTGCCCATACGAATCTCGAACCGACGGCGGATCCCCCCATCGCGGCGGCCGGCGGCATGGCGCAGCCCGAAACGCTGCAGGCCCCGGCGGCGGACGTCGCGATCGACGCCCCCGCCGAACCCCTTCAGTAGCGGCGAACGAGGCTCACCAGCCGCCCCTGGATCTGGACCCGATCGGGGCCCAGAACGCGCGTTTCGTAGGCTGGGTTGGCAGCCTCCAGGGCGATCGAAGAGCCGCGGCGGCGCAGGCGCTTGAGCGTCGCCTCCTCGTCGTCGATCAGCGCCACGATGATGTCGCCGGTATTGGCGGTGTCCTGCTTGCGGATCACCACGAGGTCGCCGTCGAGGATCCCTGCTTCGACCATCGAATCGCCGCGCACCTCCAGGGCGTAGTGCTCGCCGCCCGCGAGGAAGTCCGGCGAGAGCGTGATGGCATGGCTCTGGTTCTGGATCGCCGAGACCGGCGTCCCGGCCGCGATCCGACCCATGACGGGGATCGAGATGGCCCGGCCGGAATCGTCGATCATCCGTGCGCTCGCCTGCATGGGAGGCGTCGCCGGCTGTCGGGACTTTCCGCCCTCAACCACGCTCGGGGTGAAGCGGCGCGGCTCCGGAGTGGGTGCCGCCGCCTGCGCCATGCTTTCGGGGATGCGGATCACCTCGATGGCGCGCGCCCGATTCGGCAGCCGGCGCAGGAAGCCGCGCTCCTCCAAGGCCGTGATCAGCCGGTGGATGCCCGATTTCGACTTGAGATCGAGCGCATCCTTCATCTCGTCGAAGGAGGGGGGAACGCCGCATTCCTGAACGCGGCTCTGGATGAACCGCAGGAGGTCAAGCTGCTTGCGCGTGAGCATCGACGGGGGCCTCGCGGCTTTGCGGACCGCCCCGAGGCGGCCTCTGAAACAAATCGCGAACAGGTTAAACGTTCCGCAAGTGTTCTGCAAGCACGTTATGGCCACGCTGTCGGGTCGATCGGCGATCGTGTCGATCCGCGGCCGGTTCGAACGCGGTGCGCCTACGGCCAGCCGCACCGAAGTTGCCACACTCCTTCGTGCCGGTCAGGCCTCCTAGTCCGGAACCGGGACATGCCGAACTCGTGCGACGCGGTGGGGCCGGACGCCAGGGGGCTGTGAGCGCCCGGCGCGGGCGATGCGAACCACAAACGCATTGACGGCGCAAGCGGAGCCGTTTCAATGCACCTTGCGCCTCGCCGGGGAGCGCAGCGGGGCGATATCGGGCTTGGGATGACGAGGATGCGAAAGCGCGCGGCTCCAGGGCCCCTCCGGCTCTCCCTCGGCGCCCTGATCCTGGGTTCGGCGCTTGCCGGCTGCACCACCGGGTTCGCCTACATCTCCCGGAACTACGTGGCGCTCACGCCGCAGGTGGTCACGATCGGCTGCAAGGAACCCTACGAGGTCTACGACAACCGGCAGCTGCGCCGGATGCTGGTCGTATCCAACGCCCTGCGCGAATATGCCGGCTGCAACCTGAGTGAAGTCCGCATCGATCCGGAGCCGGGCGCGACCCGGGTGACGCGCTTCCGCACGGCCGCCCGCGCCTATCTCGACGAGACCGTGCGCGAGGATTGCCGGATCACCGGCGAGACCGTGTTCGATTCCCTGAAATCGGAGTTCGCCTACGCCTGCGACGCGCCGGTCGAGCGGCGCGGAACGGTGGTGCCGCGTCTGCCGGGCCGCAACCCGGGTGCAGCCCAACGCTGAGCCCGCCCGCTCAGGTCCCCGGCTTCGGGAAGGTGCGTTCGGTCGCGTCGCCGGCTGCCGCCAGGAGGGCACGCGCGAAGGCGCGGGCCTCGGCCCGGTCCAGCACGATGGCCGCGGTAACCGGCCCGCCGCCGAGATCGGACAGGGCGAGTTCCAGCCGCACCCCATCGGGCACGGCGCTCGCCTGAAGGCTCCAGCCCGAGCCCCGATCCGTGCTCTGTGCCATCGCATACTCCTCCCGCGTGTCGGGAAAACGCCGCAGGCGTCCGCCGGAACCGCCCTGGCCCGGGGCTGTTCCCGAGCCGTGCCCAGCGCCTCCCTGCCTCGCCTGAACGCGTTCCTCAAGACCGCAGGCCCCGGACTCGTCGTGATGCTTGCCGACACGGATGTCGGAAGCCTGATTACGGCGGCCCAGAGCGGCGCCCGCTGGGGCTACTCGCTGCTGCTCCTGCAGATCCTGCTGATCCCGATCCTGTACGTCGTCCAGGAGCTGACGGTCCGGCTCGGCACCGCCACGGGGCGTGGCCATGGCGAGCTGATCCGCGCGCGTTACGGGCCGGTCTGGGCCTGGATCTCCTATGGTGGCCTCGTGGTCGCCGGGATCGGCGCCATCGTCACGGAATTCTCCGGCATTGCGGGGATCGGCGACCTGTTCGGGGTACCGCGGCTCGTGAGCCTCGGATTGCCGGCCCTTCTGCTCCTCGGGCTCGTCTTCACCGGCGGCTACCGGCGCGTCGAGGTCGTGGCTCTGGCGGTCGGCCTGTTCGAGCTGGTCTTCATCGGCCTCGCCATCGCGGCGCGGCCGAACCTGGGCGAGATCGCCACGTCTTTTGCCCACATACCGCTCGGCGACGGTCAGTACCGGGTGCTGATCGCCGCCAATATTGGAGCGGTGATCATGCCGTGGATGATATTCTACCAGCAATCGGCGATCGTCGACAAAGGCCTCGGCTGGGACCACGCGCGCAACTCGCGGATCGACACCCTCGTGGGAGCGGTGATCTCGCAATGCGTGATGGGGGCGATCCTGATCGCGGCCGCCGCCACGATCGGCAAGGCCGGGCAGGGGACCAAGGAGGGCCTGCAGACCGTGGGCGACCTCGCGGGCGCCTTCACGCCCGCGCTGGGGCCGTGGCTCGGGCAGGTGGTGTTCGGGGTCGGGATCATCGCGGCGGCCTTCGTGGCGCTGAACGTGGTCGCCCTCGCGCTGGCCTGGGGTTTCGGCGACGTGATGGGAAAGCCGCACTCCCTAGAGCAATCGCCCCGGGAGGCGCCGGCCTTCTACGGCGCCTTCGCGCTGGTGGTGGCGGCCGGCGCGGTAGCTGTCCAGCTCGTGCCGAATCTGGTTGCGCTCAACATCGCCGTGGAAGTGATGAACGCCCTACTTCTGCCACTCGCGCTCGGCTTCCTGATCCTGCTCGCCACCCGCGCCCTGCCGGAGGGCAAGCGTGTCGAGGGCGCCTACAAGTGGGTGGTCTACGTCGTCTCGGGCGTCACCATCGCCTTCGCGCTGGTCGGTGTGCTCGACGCGGTCGGCCTGCTTTGAGGCGATTGACGCGCGCGGCCCGATGAGGTCTCCCCCGGGTCTTCCGAGACGGTGGAGTCGACACATGCAAGAGATCTGGTTCCGTACGGGCGAGGCCACGGTGCTGGCGGCCGAGGGCCAGTACACCGACGCGATGCCGGAGGTGCTGATCGGCTCCGTCCGCGGTCCGGTGGGTCAGGCCTTCGCGTCGATGATGGGGCAAGTGCAGGGCCACACCCGCATGTTCGTGGTCCGCGACCTCAACCAGCTCGTGCGCCCGGCCACGATGATGACCACCAAGGCCACCATCCACACGGCCGAGTATGTCGAGCTGCTCGGCGGCGTGGTCCAGGCCGCCACCGGCGACGCGATCGTAGATTGCATCATCGAGGGCGTGCTGCCGAAGGACGGGCTCGACGAGTTGTGCATGATCATCATGATCTGGCTCGACCCGCGCTGCGCCGAGGACGACGACCTCGACCAGAAGGACCTCTACCGGACCAACTACGAGGCGACGAAGCTCGCCATCGCCCGCGCGCTCAAGGGCGAGCCCACGGTGGACGAGCTGATCGCCAACCGGAAGACCGTGAAGCACTACGCGCTGGAAGACGTCATCGAGTATTGATCAGCGCCGCGCCATGGGCGTGCGGGCGTAGAGATCGGCCACCGCGCAGTCGATGCCGAAACCGGAGAGAACCAGCCGGTCATCCCCGGTCAGGCGGGTGCGGGTCCAGGTCTCGCCGATTCGCACCGACAGGGTCAGTGCAGGGCTCTTCTGTTCGATCAGGAGTACGGCCCGACAGTGCGGCAAGGTCTCGTAGCCTGCGCGCTTGACGTCAATCTTCGTCTGGCGCGTGCCGGGGAACTTCCGGTGGTCGCTCGAAGCGCGGATCTCGGCGGCCAGATAACAGCCGTCGACGACGTTCTGGTCGGGCTCGATGGTGGCCGCATCGATGACCGCGACATCCGGGACCATACACTGGATGAGTTCCCACTTCTCCTCATTCGGGACGCGTCTCGATGAAGTCCCAGAACCCCCGGTGGGGATCGGTCCTGTGGACGGGCTGGGTCTCGAGAATCGTCATGGGAAAGCCCGGGCCGACTCGACAGATGCGGAGAATCCCGCCGGCCACTCGCTCGGTCAAGGGCGCCCTATCCCGGCGGGATGCGCCCCACCGAGCACAGGGTGCGCATCGTAGTGCTGCCAGGGTCGGTGTAGCAGGAGGCCGACCAGCCGTTCTGCTGGATGAACGACTTGCGCCGCTCCGACAGGGACGTCCGGTAGGCGTTGGCGATGATCGGCTCGACCGTGGCGGCCGCTTCTCCGATCAGGATCTCGGAGGCCACCGACAGGTCGCGGAAGAAGGTCGCCGAGGGGGCGGGCTCGGCCGAGGTCGCCTGCACGATCGGCTCGGCCCGGCAGGTCACGTCGAACTTGATCGGCCCGGCGAGGCGGATGTCGATGCTGGGGCCAGCGCGCTTGCCGACCTTGCCGTCGATCGCCCCCGCGATCTGCCGGGCAAGGTCGTCGCAGGTATCGGCCCGGGCTGACGCCGCGAGCAGCGGCAGGCAGGCCAGGGCGGCCAGAAGGCGCGTCACGGTAAAGCTCGGCATGACCGCACTCTAGCCGCGGCGCGGCCCCTGTCGAGGGGTCGAATCGGCCCGCATCCGGGCAAAATTCGCGAGCCACGCCTTGGCGACGCGCATCCCCGGCGGCACGTTTGCGGTCGGCGGCGGACGGCGGACGCAATCCTCCAGATAGGTCAGGGACTCTTGGAGCACCGTGCCGGTGAACGGCTTGGCGATCACCGCCGTGGCCCCCGCCATGTCGTCGCTGAGCGCCTGGGCGTTGGCGGTCATGAATGCGGCCGTGATGCCGCCGAGGTCGTGCACGGCCTGCGCCACGTCGAGGCCCGAGGAGCCGTCGCCGAGGCGCAGGTCGATGAGAACCAGTTCCGGTCGGATCTCGTACACGAGGGCGATAGCCTCCCGGGCGGTCATGGCCGTGCCTACGACGCAGTGGCCCGCCTCCTCCAGCATCATCTCGATCTGCATCAGGATGAGGGCTTCATCCTCGACGACGAGGATCTTGAGCGGCTCGGTCACGCAGCCTCCAGACCGCCAGCCATCTCGCGCGGCAGGCGTATACTGACGATCGTGCCGGGATCGTTGGTCATCCAGGCGATGCTGGCGCTGAGCTGGCGGCAAAGCGTGCCGATCAGACGCTTCCCAAAGGAGCGCTGCTCCATCACCTGGAGGGGCATGCCGACGCCGTCATCGGCGATCTTGATGGTGAAGTAGGCCTCGTCCGGCGCCACCGTCACGGAGAGCCGACCCGGGCGGTCGTTCGGGAAAGCGTGCTTGAGGGCGTTGGTAATCAATTCGTTCATCATCAGCGCCACGGGCGGCGCCTTGGCGACCGGGATCTCCACGGCCTCCAAATCGAGGTGCAGGCGGATTCGGTCGCCCGAGCCGCGGACAAGGTCGGTGGCGAGGTCGCGTGCGAACTCGGCCACGTCGAACCGCTCGACGTTGTTGGACTGGTAGAGCCGCCGATGGACCGTGCCCAAGGCCTCGACCCGGGTCAGCATCGCCTGCATGGCGGTGCGGGCGGCCGGGTCGGTGATCGCCCGGGTCTGCATGGACAGCAGCGCCGCGATCATCTGCAGGTTGTTCTTGACCCGGTGATCGACCTCATGGACCAGCATGGTCTGCGTGGCCAGTGCCTCGGTCAGGTCGCGGGTGCGTTTGGAGACCTCCGCCTCGAACCGGTCCTTCTCCTGCTGGACCCGCAGATGCGCGTCCACCCGGTCGGAGACGTCAAGCTGCGAGGCGAAGAAGAACAGCACCTCGCCGGCCTCGTTGGCGACCGGGCTCAGATAGAGCGCGTTCCAGAAGGGTACCCCATCCTTGCGATAGTTCAGGATGTCGATCGCGATGTCGGTGCGGGCCTGGACCGCCTCGCGGATCAGCGCGATGACGCCGCGATCGGTCTCCTTGCCCTGAAGAAAACGGCAGTTGCGGCCCATGACCTCGTCCCGGCGATAGCCGGTCATCCGCAGGAAGGCGTCGTTGGCGAAGACGATCGGGTTGTCGGGAAGCCGCGGATTGGTGATGATCATCGGCATCCGCGTGGCGCGGACCGCGGCGGCGAAGGGATCGCCCTTGCCCTGCTCGGCGTCGAGCCGGTCCGTCTGATGCCAAGCGTCGGGCTGTTCCATCGAGCCTGCTCTCTTCTGCCCGGCGTTCGTCACCTCCGGCAATCGGGTCGTGGCTGCGCTTCCGCAATCGCGAGCTTAACCACCTAGTCATGGGATCGGTTCGGGGCCAATGCGCGGAAGGTCCATATTTCGGTAGACAGAACGCCGCACCTTGAGGGGTTCAGCCGCCCGCCCGGGTGCGGACAAAGCCCGGGAGACAGGGTTCGAGTGACCTGGCCGGGGCAATGTCCCTAGAGTTGCTTCACCCGCGCCCGGCGCTGTCGGCCTCAATGGAAATCCCGGCTGGGATAGGCCCGTCGGTCCGACGCCACGGCGAAATCCGTGGTCTCGGGCGGCAGCCGCATCCCGGCCTCGCGCAGGTCACGCAGCGATGCCGTGAGATCGCGAAAGCCCTCGGCTACGAGGTGGACCACCCCGTCCGCCCGCTGGATCCGGCCGCGCACGGCGAGGAACCGGGCCTGCATGGCGGCCCGGCGGTTGGCCTCGAACAGGGCCTTCCAGACGATCACGTTGGCGATGCCGGTCTCGTCCTCCAGGGTCAGGAACACCACGCCCTTGGCGGTTCCCGGCCGCTGGCGGATCAGCACAAGACCCGCCACCGTGACCCGCGCCCCCTGGGACAGGGCGGGATCGAGATGGGCCCGAGCCGAAATCGCGCCGATCCGGGCGAGTCGCCCCCGGAAGAAAGCGACCGGGTGCCCCTGAAGCGAGAGGCCGGTGGCGGCATAATCCTCGGCCACCGCCTCGGACGGGGCCAGAGCCGGCAGTTCCACCGCCGGCTCGTGCCGGAACAGGCCGTCATCGGCGTGCCAGGCGAAGAGCGGCAGCGGCGCATCGAGGAGATGGGCGCGGCGCTCTGAGCCGTCGGCCTTGGCGGCCTTGCGGGATGATGTCCCCTCCAGGGTACGGACCATCCACAGGGCGGCGCGCCGGTCGAGACCCAGCGACCGGAACGCATCCGCCTCGGCCAGCCGCTCCAGGGTGTTGCGGGGCAGGGCGAGGGACGCCTGCAAGCCTTCGATGCTGGCATAGCCGTTGGCGCGCAGCCGTACGAGCCGGCGCATCGCGGCCTCGGGCAGGCCGCGCACGACGCGCAGGCCAATCCGCACCGCGTGCATCTTAGGATCGCCGCAGGGCTCCAGGGTGCAGTCCCAGTCGCTGGCGTTGACGCAGACGCCCCGCACCTCGACCCCATGGGCGCGGGCGTCGCGCACCAGCTGGGCCGGCTGGTAGAAGCCCATCGGTTGGGCGTTGAGGATCGCCGCTAGGAAGACATCCGGGTGCCGGCACTTCATCCAGGCCGAGGCGTAGACGAGGAGCGCGAAGCTCGCCGCGTGGCTCTCCGGGAAACCGTAGGTCGAGAAGCCCCGGATCTGCGCGAAACAGCGCTCGGCGAAATCCTTCGAGTAGCCCCGGCGGGTCATGCCGCCGACGAACTTTTCTTCAAATCCCCCGATCGTGCCGACATGCCGGAAGGTCGCCATCGCCCGACGCAACCCATCGGCCTCCGCCGGGGTGAAGCCCGCCGCCGTGATGGCGATCTGCATGGCGTGTTCCTGGAACAGCGGCACGCCGTAGGTCTTCTTCAGGACGGCCTTCAGCTCGTCGGGGTCGCCGTGAGCGGGATCGGGCGAGGGATAGACCACCGGCTCCGCTCCCGAGCGCCGCCGCAGGTAGGGATGGACCATGTCGCCCTGGATCGGGCCGGGGCGCACGATCGCCACCTGCACCACGAGGTCGTAGAATTCCTTCGGCTTGAGGCGCGGCAGCATCGACATCTGCGCCCGGCTCTCGACCTGGAACACGCCGACGGAATCGGCCTTGGCCAGCATCGCGTAGGTGGCGGCATCGTCCTGCGGCAGGTCGGCCAGAGTCTCGTAGACCTCGCCATGGTCCTGTCCCAAAAAATCGAGGCCGCGCTTGAGGCAGGTCAGCATGCCGAGCGCCAGCACGTCGACCTTCATCAGGCCGATCGCGTCGATGTCGTCCTTGTCCCACTCGATGAAGGTGCGGTCCGCCATGGCGCCGTTGCCCACCGGTACGGTCTCGTCGAGGCGGCCCCGGGTCAGCACGAAGCCGCCGACATGCTGCGACAGGTGGCGGGGGAAGCCGATCAGCTGGTGGGCGAGATCGAGCGCCTGCCGGATCGCGGGGTTGGCGGGATCGAGGCCGGCTTCGCGCACATGCTGGTCCGGCATGCCGGTGCCCCAGGAGCCCCAGACCGTGTCGGCGATCGCCGCCGTCACGTCCTCGGTCAGGCCCAAGACCTTGCCGACCTCGCGGATCGCCATGCGGGGGCGGTAATGGATCACCGTGGCGCAGAGGGCGGCGCGCTCCCGGCCGTAGCGGGCGTAGAGGTGCTGGATCACCTCCTCGCGGCGCTCGTGCTCGAAATCGACGTCGATGTCGGGGGGCTCGCCACGGTTCTCCGAGATGAAGCGGGCGAAGAGCAGCCGGTGCTTGGACGGGTCCACCGCGGTGATGCCGAGGCAGAAGCACACGGCGGAATTCGCCGCCGAGCCACGCCCCTGGCAGAGGATGCCCTTGCTGCGAGCGAATTCGACCACGTCGAACAGGGTCAGGAAGTAGCGGGCATAGTCCATCTTGGCGATGAGCCGCAGTTCGTCGTTCAGCGTCGCCTCGACGGCGGCCGGAACCTCGCCGCCGTAGCGCCAGCGCGCCCGCTCGAAGGTCTTTTCCGCCAAATAGTCCTGCGGCGTGCGGCCGGGGGGCACCGGCTCGTCGGGATATTCGTAGTGCAGTTGCGACAGGCAGAAGTCGCAGGCCTGCGCGATCTCGACGGTGCGGGCCAACGCCCCTGGATGGTCGGCAAAGAGCGCTGCCATCTCGGCGGGGGGCTTCAGGTGGCGCTCGGCATTGGCCTCCAAGCGGTAGCCGGCCTCCCCGATCCGGCAGCCCTCCCGGATGCAGGTGACCACGTCCTGCAGCTGGCGCCGCTCGGGGTGGTGGTAGAGCGCGTCCGAGACCGCGACCATCGGGGCGCCGGAGGCTGCGCCCAACTCGGCCAGGAGCCCGAGACGCCGCCGCTCGTCGCCGCGGCGGGTGTGGCTCGCCCCGAGGAAGGTCCGCCCCGGGGCGGCGGCGGCCAGCGCCTCCAGCCGCGCCCGGAACCCGTCCGGCAGGCGCCTTGCCGGCGGCATGGCAATGAACATCTGCCCCTCGGCGGCCTCCAGCATCTCGGCGAAGGAGAAGCAGCACTCCCCCTTTCGGACCCGCCGGTTGCCGAGGGTCAGCAGCCGGCACAGGCGCCCCCAGGCATCCCGGTTCATCGGGTAGGTGACGGCCTCGAACCCCTCCTCGGTGACAAGGCGCACGCCGGGCAGGATCCGGATCGGGGTGCCCTCCAGCGCCAGCGCCGCCGCATGAGCCCGCACCACGCCGGCCACGGTGTTGCGGTCGGCGATGCCGAGGGCCTCGAGGCCGTAGGACGCCGCCTGCACGACGAATTCCTGCGGGTGCGAGGCGCCGTGCAGGAAGGAGAAGTTCGTGGTGACGGCGAGTTCGGCGTAGGCGGGGCCGCTCACGCGAACAGCCCGTGGACGTACCACGCGGCCGGGCGGTCGGGGGCGTGCGGCCCGTCGCGGTAGAGCCAGAGCCGGTGCCCGGCCTCGCACTCGACGCGGTAATAGTCCCGGTCGTTCCCAGGCGCGTGCCACCACTCGGCGGAGACCCGCTCCGGCCCCTCGGCATGGGTGACGCGGTGGATCTGCGCGCGCCAGCGGAACCGCCGGGGCG
>NZ_JALNUM010000169.1:0-9917 GCF_026540795.1 Methylobacterium sp. GC_Met_2 | reverse complement strand
CCCGCCGGTCCCCGCGCGATCATCTGCCCCTTGAGCACCAGCGGGCGGCCCGGGACGAGGCCGTGCCGGAACCAGACCGGCTTGGAATCGAGGGCGATCCGGCCGTCCCGCGCCAGCCGGCCCTGCGGCACCGGCCCGGCCCCCGGGTTCGCCACCGCGGGTCCCGCCGGCCGGATCTCCGGATCGACGATCCGGAACGGCTGCAGGTTGCGCCAACTCCGGATGACGACCGTCACCTCGGCGGCGGGTGCCGGGAGAAAGAAGCGGCGCCGGACCGAGAGGGCCCGCCCGTCGGCGCCGTGGCCAGAGGCGGCGGGGCCGGCGATCCAGTCGCCGTGCGCGTCCATGGAGGTCCGGGCCAAGCCCGGGATGTGGGCGAAATCCACCTCGGACCGATCCTGCGCCAGGAATGCGAAGCCGATCGCCGCGAAGTCCTTGGCGGCAGAGGCCGTCTCCGCTGCCGCGCAGATCATGCATGCGCTGAACTCATACCATTGGTCGGGGGCGAGGCCGGGAAACACGAGGACGACCCGGGACCACCGATTCCTGTTGCCGACGACATGGTCCCCGGCGGAGGGCGCAGCCGCCGGATCCGCCCGCACCGATGCGGGCGGCAAAGCGTGTTGTTCGTGCATCGGGTCTGGCAATTCTCGCAGGATCAGTGTCGTCCGGACAGCAGGTGACAGCCGGCATGTTACCGCAGCATGGCAAGATTGTTTTGTCCATGGGCCGTAAATGTCGGTAAAATTTGCTTCAAACCGCATCAAAGATTGCAGATAAGTTCAAATTTCTTGATCTCATGCACCGGATCATGAACTCGCTCTTGACCTGACAAATTGTTGACCCAATCCTCGACTTATGTCAGCGTGAACCTGCAGTTAAGAATTTGACAGGTCTAAGCATTATCGGACTCGTATACACGGACTCAACGGAAGGAGCGGGGTGACAATGTACGTCTTTGTCGACGATAGACCAATCGTCATGGAAGGATATGTCGCCAATTTCAATAGATAAGGCGTTTCTTCGGTTGGGCTACTGTCTTGTGATTTCGAAGACTGGCTGCAGACCGCGCCTTCGACCGATCTCGACGCGGTCCAGGGCTTCCTTCTGGGCGACGGCGAGCAGCGGTCCGACTGGCCGGATCTGATCCAGAGGCGGTCCCGCGCGCCGATCATCGCGATGATCGAAACCCGCTGCTTGACCGAGACGCTGCTGCTCTTCAGGTCCGGGATCGACGACGTCGTCCGCAAGCCCATCCATGTCCGAGAAATCCTCGCCCGGACCGAGGCGGTCTGGCGGCGCTCCCAGCGCGAGTCGGCCAAGGACACGGCCGTGGCGGACAGGACCGCGCGGCTGAAGGTGTATTTCGACGGCCGCGATCCGGACATCGACGGAGAGAAGATCGTGCTGCCGCGCCGCGAGCGTCAGATCCTCGAATTCCTCGTGCGTAACCGCGGACGCCGGATGACCAAGGAGCAGGTGTTCAACGCGGTCTACGGCGCTTTCACCGACGACGTCGACGAGAGCGTGATCGAGGGGCACATCAGCAAGCTTCGCAAGAAGCTTCGGACCAAGCTGAGCTTCGATCCGATCGAGGTCCGGCGCTACCTCGGATACGCGTTCGTGAATTGAGGGGCCGCGCCGCCGCAATGACGACACCCGCCGCGGCCGGCCCGGGCAACCGACGGCAGGCGTTCGCAAGCTTCGGGCAAGACAGTCCGCGCACAGTCCCGCGGACAGGCAACTGCCGCGCTGTAGCCGACCGTCCATTCAACGTGGCGGTCAGGGACAGGTTCCCCGGATCCGGGGCTGCCCTGCCACCGTCCTTGCCAAGCCGGAAAGCCGACAGATCATGAACCCGATCTTTCTCCTCAATCTCGCCTCCCGACAGCTCCAGCACCTCACGGCCCGCCAAGCCGTGATCGCCGGGAACGTCGCGAACGCCAACACCCCGGGCTACCAGGCCCGGGACCTGACCCCGTTCCGGGACGTGCTGAACAAGACGGCGCTGTCGATGGCAGCGACCCATTCCGGCCATCTGGAGACCGGCGGCCCGAGCGCGCGGCCCGCCCGCGCGACCGGTTCGGACGGCTGGGACGTCGTCCATTCCGGCAACTCGGTGAATCTCGAAGAGCAACTGATGAAGGCCGGCGAGGTGAGCCGGGATCAGGCCCTCAACGGCGGCATCGTGAAGTCCTTCAACCGGATGCTGGCCCTGAGCGTGAAGTCCGGCCAATGATCGATCCCCTGGTCGCTTCCTCCCGCATCGCCGGCTCCGGCATGGGCGCACAATCCGAACGGATGCGCGTCATCTCGGAGAACATCGCCAATGCCCAGTCCACCGGACAGACGGCGGGCTCGGATCCCTACATCCGCAAGACGATCACGTTCCGCACGGCCCTCGACCGGGCCTCGGGGACCGCGGCCGTGGCTGTCCGCGACATCGGCGAGGACAAGGCGCCGTTCAAGGTCGAGTACGACCCCGGAAATCCTGCGGCGGATCAGAACGGCAACGTGAAGCTACCGAACGTGAACATGCTGATCGAGATGGCCGATATGCGGGAGGCCAACCGCTCGTACGAGGCCAATCTGCAGATGATCAAGCAGACCCGCTCGATGGTCGCCGGCATCATCGAACTCCTGAGGTCGTGATGATCCAGTCTCTCGCCGCCCTCGCAAGCACATCCGACAAGACCTCCGTCTTCGGGCCGGGCGAATTCGGCCTGACGATGCCGGGGGTCCGGCAGGCCGCCCCCTCGGCGGGCGCTGGCAACTTCGGCGATCTCATGGCGCAGGTCGCCGGTCATATGCGGGACACCCTGAAGACCGGCGAGGCGACCGCGATCTCTGGGATCCAGGGCAAGGCCTCGACCCAGTCGGTGGTCGAGGCCGTGATGTCGGCCGAGCAGTCGCTTCAGACCGCTGTGGCGATCCGCGACAAGGTGGTCTCGGCCTACCTCGAGATCGTCCGCATGGCGATCTGACGCGGCCGCCGCGGCGGCGCCCGATTCGGGATCGCGCGCCGTCGGCACCCGACCACGGATCCCCCTTTTTCCGGCAAGGACCTGATCATGAGAGCGCTCGCCATCGCGGCCACGGGCATGAACGCCCAGCAGTTGAACGTCGAAGTCATCGCCAACAACATCGCGAACCTGAACACGACGGCGTTCAAGGGCGCACGCGCCGAGTTCAAGGACCTGATCTACCAAGCCGAGCGGCCCGCGGGCGTGCCGATCCAGTCCGGCGAGGGCGCGATCCCCGAGGGGGCCATGCTGGGTCTCGGCGTGCGCAACACGGCGATCCGGAACCTGCACCGGCAGGGCCCGCTGACCAACACGACCAACACCTTCGACCTCGCGATCAACGGCCGCGGCTGGTTCCAGGTCACGATGCCCAACGGCGAGATCAACTACACCCGGGCCGGTTCGTTCAACAAGAACGCTGACGGGCGCTTGGTGACGGCCGAGGGCTACAGCGTCGATCCGGCGATCATCATCCCGCAGAACGCCATCGACGTGGTGATCAACGAGACCGGGCAGGTCATGGTGAAGGTCGACGGGCAGCAGCTGCCGCAGACGATCGGCCAGCTGCAGCTCGCGAATTTCACCAACGATTCCGGCCTCGAGCCGCTGGGCAACGGCCTGTACCGCGAGACGGCGGCCTCGGGCCTGCCGGTCACCGGGTTCGCGGCCGATCCCAGCTTCGGCAAGATCCAGCAGGGCTATCTGGAGATGTCCAATGTCGATCCGGTCAAGGAGATCACGAACCTGATCTCGGCCCAGCGGGCGTTCGAGATGAACTCGAAGGTGATCCAGGCGGCCGACGAGATGGCCGGCACCGTCTCGAAGGGTCTCCGCTGAGGTCATGATGCAGGACGCTTGCCCCGTGCGGATCGCGGCGCGGATGACCCGGGCCCTGGCGGCCGGTCGGTTGTTCGCCGCCTGGACGCTCGGCCTTGCCGCACTCCCCGCTGCGGCGGCGGATCAGGTGCTGCCGGTGCCGGTGGCGACGATCTACGCGGGCGACGTCATCAAGCCGACGATGCTGCGCGACCAGACGTTCCCGGAGAACTACAGGCCGCGCCAGCCCGTCGTCGAATCGGCGGCGCGGGCCGTGGGCAAGATCGCGCGGCGGACACTGCTGCCCGGCGAGACGATTCCGTCGCTCGCCCTCGACGAGGCGAAGCTCGTGACCCGCGGCGCGCCCGCCATGATCGTGTTCGAGGAGCATGGCGTCGCGATCTCGACCCAGGGCATCGCCCTGGCGAACGCCGCGGTGAACGAGGCCGTAAGCGTCCGCAACGCCGCCACGGGGCGGGTAGTTCAGGGAATCGTCCAGGCAGACGGCCGCGTCCGCACGGGGCAGCCATGATGCGCAGGCCTTTTCTCCTGCTGGCCGGGCTGATCCTGTCCGGGCTCGCCCTCGGGCCGGCGCCCGCGGCGGCGACGCGAATCAAGGACATCGCCGCGCTTCAGGGCGTGCGCGACAACCAGATCGTCGGGTACGGACTCGTCACCGGTCTACAGAGCACCGGCGACACGCTGCGCAACTCGCAATTCACGGAACAATCCCTGCAGTCGATGCTCGATCGGCTGGGTATCAACGTGCGCGACCAGCGGTTGCGGACCCGCAACGTCGCGGCCGTGATGGTGACGGCGAACCTCCCCGCCTATATCGAGCCCGGCTCGCGGGTCGACGTCTCGGTCAATTCCATGGGCGACGCGACCTCCCTGCGCGGCGGCACCCTGCTGATGACGCCGCTCTCGGGGGGCGACGGGCAGGTCTACGCGGTCGCCCAGGGCGCCCTGCTGGTCTCGGGCTTCAGCGCCACCGGCCAGGCCGAATCGCTGATCTCGGGCGTGGCGACGGCGGCGCGGATCCCCAACGGCGCCCTGGTGGAGCGGTCGGTGGCCGGCACGTTCCGCGACCTGCCGGGCATGTCGCTCGAACTGAAGAACCCGGACTACCGCACCGCCGTCCTGATCGCGGACGCGATCAACGCGTACACGGTGCAGAAATACGGCCACCGGGCGGCGAGCCCGCGCGACTACCGCACCGTGGTCCTGTCCCGCCCCGGCCATGTCGGGCGGACGCGGTTCATGGCCGAGATCGGCGAATTGCAGGTCCAGCCCGACATCCCCGCCAAGATCGTGATCGACCAGCGGACCGGCACGGTCGTGATCGGCCGGAACGTCCAGATCTCCACCGTGGCGGTGACGCACGGCGATCTCACGGTGCGCATCACCGAGACGCCGCAGGTGTCCCAGCCCGCGCCGTTCTCGGACGGCCAGACCACCGTGGTGCCCCGGACCGACATCCAGGCCGCCGAGCAGACGGGCCGGCTGGCGATCGTGTCGGGCCCCGACCTCCAAACCCTGATCCGCGGCCTGAACAATGTCGGGATGAAGCCGACGGACGTGATCGCCATCCTCCAGGCGGTGAAGACGGCGGGCGCCCTGCAGGCGGAGCTGGTGATCCAATGACCGGTCCGGCTCAGCTGTGCCGTATCGACGGGGAGGAGCGGCGCCGCACCGGCCCGTGCCTCCGGCACCGTCGTTTCGGTCTCGCCCTCGCGGCCATCGCCGCGCTGCCGATCGCCCATGCGGCGGCCCAGCAGAAGCCGGCCGACGCGAAGGCGGAGCCGGCACAGCCGTCGCAATACTGCGCGGGCATCGCCAACGCCGCCGCCGATGCCCGCTTCACGTGGCAGAAGGACACGCTGGCGGCGCTGGCCAAGGATGTCGATGCGCGGATCGGCCAGTTGGAGGCCAAGCGCGCCGAGTACGAGACCTGGCTGAAGCGTCGGCAGGCCTTCCTCGCCAAGGCGGATGAGAGCGTCACGGCGATCTACGCCAAGATGCGGCCCGAGGCCGCCTCCCAGCAGCTGACCGCGATGGACAGTGAGGCCGCGGCCGCGATCCTGACCCGCCTCGAGCCGCGGGTGGCCAGTGCGATCATGAACGAGATGGATCCCGGTCGGGCCGCGCGCTTGGCCAATGTCATCACCAACACGCCCCCGAAGGAGCCGGTGCCGTTCCGGCCGGACGAGACACCCAAGGCGTCCCCCGAGCCGCGCTCGGACACAGGGGGCGGACGCCCGCAGAACAGTGAGAAGTCAGGATGAAGCGGCTCGTGCGCACCCCGCCGCGGGGCAACCCGGATTTGCGCCCGTACGCCCCTCGCAAGGGATCAGACAGGGGATCGGACAAGGGATCGGAGCCGATCCGGCACATGGCGCGATCGTTGGCGCGATCGATGGCGCGATCGGGCGCGGCGCTCGCCGCCCTCGCGGCGCTGACGGCACTCGGCGCGTGCGCGACGCCGATCCAGGAGATCGGCAAGGCGCCGGCCCTGAGCCCCGTGGGTTACGGCATCGATCCGAACCACAACGCGGTGCCGCCCCTCGCCGTCGCGTCGGCGGCGTCGGGCTACCACTCGACCTGGGCGCAACAGAGCGCCGACCTGTTCCAGGATCCGCGCGCCAAGAATGTCGGCGACGTCCTCACCGTGATGATCGCGATGAACGACAAGGCGCAGTTCGACAATTCCACGGACCGGTCGCGCGATTCACGGGCCAAATCGAGCCTCGATCTCCAGTTCGATCTGTTCGGACTCACGCCGGAATCGAAGAATCACTACGAGGTCAACGGCAACAGCTCGACCAAGGGACAGGGCACGATCGACCGCAAGGAGCAGCTCCGGCTGTCGATCGCGGCCGTGGTCACGCACGTCTTCCCCAACGGCAACGTGATGATCAGCGGCTCCCAGGAGGTGCGCGTGAACTACGAGGTGCGCGTGCTGAACATCGCCGGCATCGTGCGGCCGCGGGATATCTCGCGCACCAATACGATCGACTACAACAAGATCGCCGAGGCGCGTGTGTCCTATGGCGGCCGGGGGCGCCTGATGGAGGTGCAGCAGCCGGGCGTGGTCCAGCAGGCCTACGACCTCGTCGCCCCGTTCTGAGCGCTCTTGCGCCGGAGCCGTCACCGGTTCGGCGCACGAGTGCGTTTCTTCGCGGAAGCGATTGCGGGTGCGGCGTCAGCGAGCACGTCGAATCGACCACGCAGAGCCGCACCCGTTCGCGACGCGATCGGAGGCAGATCCGGACCGCGTCCTCTCAGCCCTGACGCGGGAGCATCGGTCACACCACAGGCTGGCAGAGCCTCCTTGCCGGGGCGGAGACGAACGATGGCGTCCGATTCCGAGGCCCCGCGCAAGGGCCGCTGGTTGCTGCTCCTTGCGGTTCTCACGGTCCTGGCGGTCGGGGCCGGAGCCGCGAGCGGATTCTACATGATCACCCGGGTCGAGAAGGCCGTGGACGAGCGGAAGAAGGCCGAGGAGGAGCAGGTCCAGCGGGTGACCACCTACGATGCGGGCTCCACCGTGAAGAGCCTGGGGGTCGTGGTGACGAATCTCGCGAGCCCGGGCGATGTCTGGGTCCGGCTCGAATCGTCGATCGTGGTGAAAGCCGGAGCCTTCGCCAATCCCGATGCCATGGCGGCCGAGATCCGCCAGGACCTCCTCGGCTATCTGCACACGGTGTCGCTCGCCCAGATCGAAGGGCCGAGCGGCCTCAGCCATCTGCGGGAGGACCTGGCCGAGCGGGTGCAGGTCCGCAGCAAGGGGCAGATCCGCGACTTCTTCATCGAAACGCTCGTCGTCCAGTAGGGCGACCGGCCGGCTTCCGGGCTCGGCCGAGCAACATCAGGACCGGTCACGCCATGCTGCGTCGCGTCTCTCTGGCGGGCCTGCTGCTCCTCGTCGCCACGGCCGCGAGCGCCCAGAGCTTCAACCTCGATCAAGTGCTGCCACCCGGGAACGGGTCGATCAGCGGGCGGATGATCCAAGTCATCGCGCTGATGACGGTGCTGTCGATCGCGCCGGGCCTGCTCGTGATGGTGACGAGCTTCACCCGATTCGTCGTCGCCCTCTCGTTCCTGCGGTCCGGCCTCGGCCTGCAGAGTTCCCCGGCCAACCTCGTGCTGATCAGCCTGTCGCTGTTCATGACGTTCTACGTCATGGGGCCGACCTTCGACCGGGCGTGGCAGGACGGCGTGCGCCCGCTGACCGAGAACAAGATCACCGAGGAGGAGGCCTTCGCCAAGGTCACCGCGCCGTTCCGGGACTTCATGCTGGCCCATGTGCGCCCCAAGGATCTCGACACCTTCGCGGAGATCGCGGCGGCGAACCTGCCCAAGGCCCCGGACGGGGGCCGGACCGACCTGCGCGTGCTGATCCCGGCCTTCATGATCTCCGAGCTGCGCCGGGGGTTCGAGATCGGTTTCCTGATCGCGCTGCCCTTCCTGGTCATCGACATGGTCGTCGCCATCCTGGTCATGTCGATGGGCATGATGATGCTGCCGCCGACGGCGATTTCATTGCCGTTCAAGATCTTGTTCTTCGTCTTGATCGATGGCTGGAATATGCTCATCAGCGGGCTGGTGAAGTCTTATTTTTGAACTGTGAGCAGATCAAGTAACATACACTCGCCAGACCGCATTTGATTGGGTGTGACCTGAGCGCCGTGTTGACTTACGATTCCAAATTCGCCATGACGTCTCTGCCGGCAGCAAGAACGTCGAATGTCTTTCAAAGACACCTCGGTCGTCTGATGCCGCTATCATTAGTAGATTGATTCCCGTGCTCGGCACGATGGGTCAAAGGCATGATGCCGCTCTGCTATGCCGGTGAGAACCCGGCATGTCCCACTTTCATGTCTGTTGAAGGGACATCCTTATGTCGAGCCTGTTGACCAACACCGCCGCGATGACGGCGCTCACCACCCTCAAGACGACCAACCAGGATCTGGAGAAGTCGAGCGGTCGCATCGCCACCGGCCAGAAGGTGGCAACCGCCGCCGACAACGCCGCTTACTGGTCGATCGCCACCACCATCCGCGCCGATAACGGCTCGCTCGGCGCCGTGAAGGACGCCATCGGCCTCGGCCTGGCGACCGTGAACGCGGCCGTCTCCGGCCTCGAGAACGTCAAGAACTCGTTCCTCGAGATCAAGAACCGCCTCACCGCGGCCCTGAACCCGAACGTCGACCGCAACAAGCTCCAGACCGAAATCGCCGCCCGCCTGAATGACCTCCGGACGGTTGCCTCCAGCGCCGCGACGAACGGTGAAAACTGGCTCGCCGTCGATTCGGGCTCGGGCAACTACACCGCCGAGCGCAAGATCGTCGCCTCGTTCAGCCGCGTCCAGGGCCAGATCGCGGTCGGCACCGTGACGGTCAACGCCGACGACACGAAGCTCTACGATGCCAAGTTCTCGGCCGGCACGACCGGTGCCGGTGCGACCGATGCCGGCACGACCGGTGGTATCGTCGCGACCTACACCCAGGCCAAGACGGACTACGACACGGCGACGAAGACGTTCAACTCCAGCGACAAGGGGTCGAGCGCCCTCCAGACCTACGAGACGGCGCAGAAGGACTACAATACGGCCAAGGCGTCCTTCGACACCGGCGTCGCTGACGCCAACAAGGCCGCCGGGGCCGGCACGGACGGCACGGGCGGCCTCCTCAACAAGGAATACGCCGTCTTCGGTGCCGACGAGAACGGGCTCTACAAGAGCTTCTCGCTGAGCGTCGACAAGATCGACATCTCGGCGATCCAGAACCAGGACCTGTCCAAGCTGCGCGCCTACGTCAACCTGGCCGACAAGGTGTTGAACAACATCACCGACGTCGCCACCAAGCTGGGCGCCGTGCAGAATCAGATCCAGACGCAGTCGAACTTCGTCGATGTCCTGATGAAGGGCAACGACAAGAGCGTCGGCATCCTGGTGGACGCGGACATGGAAGACGAGTCGACCAAGCTGAAGGCCCTTCAGGTCCAGCAGCAGCTCGGCGTCCAGTCCCTGTCGATCGCCAACCAGAGCACGCAGCAGATCCTCAGCCTCTTCCGCGG
>NZ_JALNUM010000168.1:0-10109 GCF_026540795.1 Methylobacterium sp. GC_Met_2 | reverse complement strand
GGCCGAGCGCGAGAGCCCCCTCTCGCGTGCGGGAGAGGGTTGGGGTGAGGGACGAGGAGGCTCAGGACGAGGCACGCCATCGACGCGCGTTCACGGCGCGCCTCGTCCGGACAGTTCTCATCCCTCACCCGGCTTTCTGCGAAAGCAGACCTCTCCCGCACGGGAGAGGGGACCCGCGCCCTGTCTTGAGGCCATATGGCCGATGCCGATCCGTGAATCCGCAAGCCCACAGAGGGGGGAGGGAGAGCGGCGCGTTTCACCCCTCGATCTTCGCGAACTCCGCCACCTCCCGCGTCGCGGCGCGGAGCGCGTTGAGCAGCAGCAGACGGTTCTCGCGCAGTTTCGGATCCGGCGCGTTGACTGTCACGTCCTGGAAGAACGCGTCCACCGGCGCCCGCAGGGTCGAGAGCGCCTGCATGGCGCCGGCAAAATCCTCGCGGGCGACGGCCGCCGAGGCGGTCTCCCGCGCCTTCGCCAGGGCCTCGGCGAGCGCCCGCTCAGCCGGCTCGCCCGCGGTTGCGAGGGCGGCGTCGGGCGCGGCGTCGTAGGCGCGACCGTCCTTCTTCTCCTCGATCCGCAGGATGTTGGCCGCGCGCTTGTAACCCGCGAGCAGGTTTTTTCCGTCCTCGGTGTCGAGGAATTGCCCAAGGGCCTCGACCCGGCGGACCACCATCAGCAGGTCGTCCTGGCCGGGCAGAGCGAAGACGGCGTCGATCAGGTCGTGGCGGGCGCCCTGATCGCGGAGGTAGACTTTGAGGCGGTCGGCGAAGAAAGCGAGAAGATCGATTTCCATTGCGACCAATTTGGCGATGAAATCTCCTGCCCTATCGGCGCCAAATTCGTTTTGCTTCTCCAGAGCGCGCAATTTACGTTCCGCATCCGCCGCACCAAAACCTTGAATGCCAAATTCTTGCGCCTGCTTTTCGACCCTTCTGAGGTCAGAGAGGGCGCGGCGATCAAGATACATCTCGCCCGATATATGCAGCGTTTCCAGAATATTAATTCTAATACTATTTTCCAGAATCAATCGAGTCACCCCTAGCGCCGCCCGCCGCAGCGCGAACGGGTCCTTGCTCCCGGTCGGCTTCTCCTCGATCACCCAAAAACCAACCAGCGTATCGAACTTGTCGGCCAGCGCCACCGCGACGGACACCGGATCGCTCGGCACCCGGTCGGAGGGGCCGACCGGCTTGTAATGCTCCTCAATGGCCGCGCAGACGCTCGGATGCTCGCCCTGAAGCGTCGCATACTTGCGCCCCATCAGCCCCTGCAACTCGGGGAACTCGCCAACCATCTCGGTGACGAGGTCGGCCTTGGCGAGGCGCGCCGCGCGCTCGGCCAGCACCGGATCGGCCCCCACCAGCGGCGCCAGCTCCTTCGCCAAAGCGGCGATGCGAGCGATCCGCTCACCCTGCGTCCCGAGTTTCTCATGGAACACGATGCTGTCGAGCTTCGGCAGCCGGTCCTCCAGGCGGGTCGCCTTGTCGGTCTCCCAAAAGAACTTCGCATCCGAGAGGCGCGCCCGGACCACCCGCTCGTTACCGGCGGTGATCGCCTGCCCGCCGTCCGAGGCCACGAGGTTCGAGACCAGGATGAAGGCCGGGGCCAGTTCCTCCGAACCCGATTTCCGCAGCACGAAACACTTCTGGTTCGCCCGGATCGTCGCCCGGATCGCCTCGGCGGGAATGTCGAGGAAGGCGTCGTCGAACGAGCCCATCAGCACCACCGGCCATTCCACGAGGCCCGAGACCTCGTCCAGCAGGCCCTCATCCTCCACGAGGTCGAGACCCCGGGCGAAGGCGAGGTCGCGGGCGTCGTGCAGGATCACGTCCTTGCGCCGCTCGGGGTCGAGGATCACCTTCGCCCGCTCCAAGGCCTGGATGTAGTCGTCGAACCGGCGCACCTCGATCGCCTCGGGCGCCAGGAACCTGTGGCCGTAGGTCGTGGTGCCGGCCGTGATCCCGCCGACCGAGAACGGCACGACCTCGGGGGTCTCGGTCTCCGGCCCGAAAGTGGCGACGATCGATTGCAGCGGGCGAACCCAGCGCAAGGCGCCCGGCTCGGCCGAGGCCGCGCCCCAGCGCATGGATTTCGGCCAGGGGAAATTCTTGATGATCTCCGGCAGGAGTTCGGCCAGCACGTCAAGCGTCGCGCGGCCGGGGCGCTCGATCACCGCGAGGTAGAATTCGCCCTTCTTGGGGTCGGTGACCGTCGTGGCCTGATCCAGGCTCGTCAGCCCCGCGCCCTTCAGGAAGCCCTGGACGGCCGCCTCGGGGGCGCCGACCCGCGGGCCGCGCCGCTCCTCGCGCACCGCCTCGCCCCGGGCGGGCAAGCCGGCGATATGGAGCGCCAGCCGACGCGGGGTCGAGAACGCCCTGGCGCCCTCGTACAGGAAGCCGCGCGCCACCAGGGCGTCGGTGACGAGCGTCTTGAGATCCTCAGCCGCGCGCCGCTGCATGCGGGCGGGGATCTCTTCCGAGCGGAGTTCGAGCAGGAGGTCGGGCATGGCGCGGCCATATCGCCGCGCCGCACCCCTGTCGAGGGCCGGGGATCCGCCTTAGTGCGCCTCGCCCTTGAGGATGGTCGAGAGCTGCCACTTGCGGTCGCCGATCGCGTGGGCGTCGGAGACCTTCCAGCCGCCATCCTCACGCACGAGATCGTAGACGATTGCCTTGGAGCCGTCGCCGCCCTTGCGCTCCACCGTGACCTTCGCCTGGTCCTTGCCCTCGGTGGCCTCCTTGAAGGTCAGGCTCTTCACGGTGTCGGGCTTCAGGGGCTCGCCGTTGAGGCGAAAGTCGAAATCGAGGTTGCCGGTCGCGCCGTTGGCCTGCTTGGCGTCGGCGTCGAACAGGCCCTGAAGGCGCTTCGAGTAGACCGCGGAGTGATTCGGATGCGGCTCGGCGTAGAGCTTCTTCACGACGGTCTCCGGGCCGGGATCGGCCGCCAGCGCGGGGGCGAGGCCGAACCCGAGGAGGCTGAGGGCGAGGAGGGTCTTCTTCATCAGGTGTTTCCCGCGTCTGCGGACGCGCCGGGGCGCGCCGGTTGGCGGGGGTTGCAACGCGCGAGGGGGCCTAGGGGCTCCGCCGGCCGGAACAACCGACGCGCGCCCCTTGCGCAAGCGCTGACGGTGCGCCCATGATGCGGCATGTCGTTCGACACGCTTTTCCAGTCGCGGCGGCCGGTGGCGCAGCCGCATGCTTTTGCCGAACTGTGCGTCGTCGCGCTGTTGCGTGAGGTCGTGACAGATGACGGCACCACGGTTCCGGCTGGCGCAGAGGGTACCGTCGTCGGCGTCTGGGGAGACGGTGAAGCCTACGAGATCGAATTCGACGAGCCGGTCGTGGGCAATGCGACGGTCCAGGCCGACGCCCTGCGCGCGGCCTGAAACGGGTGGCCGACGATCCTGACGACTGGACGCCGGATCTCACGATCGCAGCAGCCAAGATCCACGGCTATCTGCTCAATCTCGATCATCGCAAGGGGCGTCACAAGGCCCGCGTTTTGCTGGCCTGCGGCTTCACGCAACCCGACGACCATCTCCTCCTTTCGGCCCTGTTCCGCCACGCACGCCCGAGTCAACTCGTGCGTGAGGTCGCCGGCGTCCACGGACGCAAATACGTCTACGAGGGTCCGCTTGAGACCCCCGATGGCAGCAATCCGCTGTTCCGATCGGTCTGGCAATCGAGACCGGACGACCCGCGCCGGTTCTTCTGCACCGCCTACCCGCTTTAAGCCACTATCCTCACGCGCCCCCGGCCGCCGTCTTCAACCACGCCGCGCCGCAGGCCTTGGCCAGTTCCCGCACCCGCAGGATGTAGCTCTGGCGCTCGGTCACCGAGATCACGCCCCGCGCGTCGAGCAGGTTGAAGACGTGGCTCGCCTTGATGCACTGGTCGTAGGCCGGCTGCGCCATCCGGTGGCGCGCGCCCTCCGCGGTCGGCGCTCCGGCGTCGAGATAGGTCCGGCAGGCCGCCTCCGCGTCGGTGAACTGGCGGAACAGCATGGCGGTGTCGGCCGCCTCGAAGTTGTGGCGGGAATATTCCTGCTCGGCCTGCAGGAACACGTCGCCGTAGGTGATCCGGTCGGGGCCCTCGGCGCCGTTGAAATCCAGATCGTAGACGTTCTCGACCCCCTGGACGTACATGGCGAGCCGCTCCAGCCCGTAGGTCAATTCGCCCGCCACGGGGACGCATTCGAAGCCCGCGACCTGCTGGAAGTAGGTGAACTGCGAGACTTCCATCCCGTCGCACCAGCATTCCCAGCCGAGGCCCCAGGCGCCGAGCGTCGGGCTCTCCCAATCGTCCTCGACGAAGCGGATGTCGTGGAGCGTCAGATCGACCCCGATAGCCTTCAGCGAGGCGAGGTAGAGCTCCTGAAGGTTCGGCGGGTTCGGCTTCAGGATCACCTGGAACTGGTAATAGTGCTGGAGCCGGTTGGGGTTCTCGCCGTAGCGGCCGTCCTTGGGCCGGCGGGAGGGCTGGACATAGGCCGCCTTCCAGGGCTTCGGGCCAAGCGCCCGCAGGGTCGTGGCCGGGTGGAACGTGCCGGCGCCGACCTCCATGTCGTAGGGCTGGAGAATCACGCAGCCCTGCGCCGCCCAGAATTCCTGAAGCGTCAGGATCAGACCCTGGAAGGATTTTTTTTCGGACATGGGGACAGAGGCTCGGGCTCATGCGGCGGCTCGGACCGCCGGCGGGCCGGTTTAGGTGCGGGCGGGCGGGGGTGCAAGGCGACAGGTGCGAGGCGGCCCGGCTTGCGCGTCCGGGCCGGATGGTGATCCGATCCCGCAGATCTGCACCCGGAGGACCTCATGGACGCCGATACGACCGCCCTCACGATCCGCCCGATCGGCCCCGGCGACCGGGCGGCATGGCTGCCCCTCTGGCGCGGTTACCAGGCCTTCTACAAGGTCGACTTGTCCGAGGCCGTCACCGACACCAACTGGGCCCGCCTCAACGATCCGGCCGAGCCGGTCGACGGCGCCCTGGCGTGGCGCGGCACAGAGGCGGTCGGCCTCGTCCACCACATCCGCCATCGCTCGGCCTGGACGGTCGGTGATTACTGCTACCTGCAGGATCTGTTCGTGGCGGACGGGACCCGCGGCCTCGGGATCGGCCGGCGGCTGATCGAGCACGTCTACGCGGTCGCGAAAGCCGCCGGGTGCTCCCGCGTCCATTGGCTGACGCACGAGACCAACGCGGACGCGATGCAGCTCTACGATCGCATCGCCGAGAAGTCCGGCTTCGTGCAGTACCGCAAGCTGTTCTGACATCTGCACCGACGTGCGCGGCGACACCCAAGCGTGGCGGTTTTTGGGCAATAACCCGGAACCGCCGAGCTGACGGCCAAGTTATCAGCGCAAAAGGGGATCTCGGCACCTCAGCGCTGCCGTACGGAATACGTCGGACGACCCGCCATGCGCACCACTCGCACCATTAACACTTTCGGCCGCAAGAACATCGCCGTCCTGGCCGCGCTTGCCGTCTCATCTCTGGTTGCCACGCCGTTCGTGATGAGCGCCAGCCGCGCGCTCGCGACCGCCGAGGACCAGCCGATCGCCGCGACCCTGCGGGTCGAGCCGGTGGAGGTCTCCCCGGTGACTCTCGCGCCGACGGGCAAGGCGGGCTGCGCCCGCAAGGTGCGGGTGGTCTACAGCGGCTACGGCCAGCCGGCGGACGGCTGCGCGGCTCACTGAGGGCAGACAGCAGACTCAGCCGTGGGCCGGCGCGGTTCCGGCCAAGCGCTTGAGGTGGAGTTCCTCGAGATCGATCTCCGTCTCGAGCTGACGCAGCACCGAACTGTGGATCCGGTTCTGCCGATGCAGGTCGATCAGCGCCGAGCGGCCTGAGCGCACGGCGAGCAGCGCGGCGGCGAAATGCTCGGTCTTCTCGGCCTCGAGGGCTTTCCGCTCGTCGCGGTCCCGGGCGGTGGCCCGGACCCGGCGGCGGTAGTCCTCGACCAGCCGCGGATGCTGCGGCGCCCCGGTCTCCGGAAACACCAATCCTTCGAGGGCGGCGAGGCCCGCCTCGTTGACCACCACCCGGGCCATGGGCGCGTCGAGATGGCCGTCGGGCAGATCCGTGGTGGGATCGAGCCGCAGCCGGCGGATCAGCGATCCCAGCGTGGTCCCCTGCACCAGCACCGTGAACAGGATCACCACGAAGGCCGCCAGCAGGATCGCATCGCGGCCCGGGAAATCCACCGGCAGCGCCAGGGCGGCCGCCAGCGTCACCACCCCGCGCATCCCGGCCCAGCCGACGATCAGCGGCACCGCGGGGTTCGGCGGCGGCTCCTCCGCGCGCACCCGCGCCGACAGGATCCGCCGCAGGTAGACGGCGGGGAACACCCAGACCAGACGGGCGACCACGCACGCCACCGTGACGGCGAGCGCCAGGGGCATCCCCGCCGCGAGCGATCCGAACTCACCGCCTGTCCGAGCCAGCACGCCACGGAGCGCCAGCCCGATCAGCACGAAGACCAGCGCCTCCAGCACGAAGACCACGAATTGCCACACCGCCACGGCGTGACGGCGCGCCTGGGCGTCGAAGGTCTCGTGCTCCCGCCCGCCCATCATCAGGCCGCAGGCCACCACGGCCAGCACCCCGGAGGCGTGGACCTCCTCGGCCGCGAGGTAGGCGGCGTAGGAGGCCAGGAAGCTCAGCACCGTGATGGCGTTGGCATCGTGCAGCCGCCGCACCAGGGTGTTCACCGCCAGCCCGCAGACGAGTCCCACCGCGACGCCCGCCACCGCGAGCCACGCGAAGCTGCCGGCCGCCGACCACGCGCTGAAGCTGCCGGTCAGCGCCGCCGCCACGGCGAGCCGGTAGAGCACGAGGCCGGACGCGTCGTTCACCAGGCTCTCGCCCTCCAGCACCGTGATCATCCGCCGGGGCAGGGCGACCCGGGCGAGCACCGCCTTGGCGGCGACCGCGTCCGGCGGCGACACGATGGCGCCGAGCGCGAAGCAGGCCGCCCAGGGCAGGGCCGGCACCACCGCGTGGGCGACGAGGCCGACCACCAGGGTCGTGAACACCACCGCCCCGAGCGACAGGGACAGGATCGGGCCGAGACTCGCCCGGAAGTCGCGCCAGACGGTGAAGTAGGCCGATTCGAGCAGGAGCGGCGGCAGGAACAGGACCATGATCAGGTCCGGATCGAGATCGAAGGCCGGCAGGCCCGGCGCCACGGCCAGCGCCATACCGCCGAGCACGAGGGCGGCGGCCGGCGGGAAGCCCAGCCGCCCCGCCGCGAGGGACAGCAGCAGGGCCGCGCCGAGGAGGCCGAGGATCAGCTCGAACAGGGCGACGGAGGTCATCGATGAAGC
The DNA here is from genome assembly GCF_026540795.1 of Methylobacterium sp. GC_Met_2. Lineage (NCBI taxonomy): Bacteria > Pseudomonadati > Pseudomonadota > Alphaproteobacteria > Hyphomicrobiales > Methylobacteriaceae > Methylobacterium > Methylobacterium sp. GC_Met_2. Next base: position 2,785 of record NZ_JALNUM010000168.1, on the reverse strand, counting down.
GGGCTCGGCGCTGGATCCACGGGAAGCGCAGCCGTTCTAGTCAGATTTCAATCGTCGGTGGAATACCACCGCAGACGCGCAGCCCAAACCCTGACGTCCATCGCCAACCGTCTCTGCGAGATGAACCGCCGAACTCGGCGTGCAGACTCGGCGCGGATGTCCGGACCGCAGTGACGCGTAAGTCGTTAAGGCGATCTTCGGGAGCCGGGGGAAGGCCGTTCGGCCGGCTCATGAAGCGATCGAAGGCATCCAAGTCCGCGCGCCGACCACGTTCAGCAAGGAAAGCAGCTGCTTTCATCGCCGAAAGCTTCTCGGCCACCGCAGACGCGACGAATGCGTCGAGGGTCGTTCCGCCTTCCCGGGCGACCCGTTCGGCCGCATCCGTCAGCGAATGCGGCAGATGCACCGTAACATCGCGATCCATGGCCGATCAGCCTCCTCTCAGGATGTCGCCCGGACCGACGACTTCGATGCCGAATGCAGCGGGGACACTACCGAAATCCGCTCAATTGAACGTCACGATTGCGTCGGCTCGACCGTTCACCGCCGCCTCCAAAACCATTTCGTCCGCCGGATCCCGCAGCCGCGGGCGCCAAAGATAATGGATCGCGACGGGTTCGGCGAACAGGGCGAGGACGTCCAAGACGTTGGCGACATCCGAAGCCGCTATTTGCGCCGCCTGCAGGTGCTCCGGCCGCAGCGTGACGGCCTCGTATTCCAGAAGCAGCGGAACGCTCAGGAGCATCCGGAACTCGCCGGCCCGGACCCGGCGCAGCAACGCAGTGGAACCGCCTGTCGGGCTTCGCAGCGCCGCCACGATGACGTTGGTGTCGAGAACCAAGCGCATGCGGTCCGTCGCGTCGGCGCGAATCGGGCCGCCGGCCGTATTCTACAGCGCCCCTTCCCGCACCGCGCCCGGATCGGCGAGCGCATGGAGGATGCGCGCGGCGCTGTGGGCGAAACGCAGCGTCACGGCCTTCCGGCGGGCGCCGCTCAGCGGGTGCTCCGGTGGCTCGCGCAGGATCCCGGCGCCGTAGCCGTCGGCGACGATCAGGCCGCATTCCTCCGGGATCAGCGATTCCGGCACGTCCTCGGGGATTGCGAAGAAGAACCGATCGCAGAAATCCCGGTAATCCGGCCATTTCCGGTCGGCGCGGAAGTCGGCGACGCTCGACTTGATCTCCACGATCGTGAGCTTGCCCGCCCCGCAGAGCGCGATCACGTCGGCCCGGCGGCCGTTCACGAGGGAGAATTCCGGCAGCGTGACGCAGCCCATCTCGGAGAACAGCCGGCGCACGCCACGCTGGATCCGCAGGGCCGTGGGCGATTGCCGCCGGTCGGGCGGCAGGAACGCGTCGATGACCGCGGGGGCGGTGTCGGAGAGGCCTGGGGAAGCGGACATCAATCGCGGGGGATGCACCTGTCTCGAATCGGTACATCCTGCCAACCCGGGCGCCATCCGTCACCTGCGACCCGGGACCACCCCGCGGCGGCTACCCGAGACAGGCCCGGATCGCGTCGAACCCATCGGTGAGCGCGGCCGGGCCCGGCTGGAGGATCAGCGGCGACTTGATCTCGTGGATGCGCCCGTCCCGCACCGCCGGAATCCCGGAAAAACCCGGCCGCGCCCGGATCCGGTCGATGTTGACCCGCTTCCCGCACCACGAAGCGAGAATCACCTCGGGCGCGGCCGCGACCACCTGCTCGGGCGTGACGATCCGGTCCTTCGCGGCCGCCTGACGGCTCAGGTCCGGAAAAACGTCCTGGCCGCCAGCCTGGGCGATCAGGTCCGAGACCCAGCCGATGCCGGAGATCATCGGCGCGTCCCATTCCTCGAAATAGACCCGCAGGGGCGGCCGGTCCTGCGCGGTGCGCGCCGCCTCCGCCAGCCGCGTCTCGAAGCCGGCCGCCAGGGTCTCGGCCCGTTCGGGAACGCCCACGAGCGCCCCGAGCGTCCGCACCATGGCAAGGCATCCGGCCAGATCGCGCTGGTTGAACAGGTGGACCGCCACACCCGCGCGGGCGAGGTCGGCCACGATGTCGGCCTGGAGATCCGAGAAGGCGAGGACGAGGTCCGGCGCCAGCGCCAGGATCTTTGGGATGTCGGCGCTGGTGAAGGCCGAGACCCGGGGCTTCTCCTTCCGGACCCGGGCCGGGCGCACCGCGTAACCCGAGACGCCGACGATCCTGTCCTCCTCGCCCAGCAGGTACAGGGTTTCGACCGTCTCCTCGGTGAGGCAGACGATCCGCTCCGGCGGGAACCGGCGCATCAGCGATCGCGCCGGATCATCGGTCGAGCCACGTCAGCAGCCCGGCCCCTGGCGCCAGGAGCACGAAGGCCCAGACCAGCGCGGAGGCGATGTTGGCCGCCTGGAACGGCAGCCGCGACAGCCCGAGGATCCCGGCGAGCAACGGTACCAGCGCACGTGCCGGCCCGAAGAACCGCCCGAGCGCCACCGCGGCGATTCCCCAGCGGCCGATGAAGGCCTCGGCCTTGGCGGTCAGTTCGGGGTAGCGCCGCAGCGGCCACTTGGTCTTCGCCCCCGGCCCGAGCCAGTGCCCCGCCTCGTAGGACATCCAGTCGCCCAAAGCGGCGCCGACGGCGGCCCCCAGGACCACCGGCCAGAACGCGATGTCGGCGCCCCCCACCAGCGCGCCGATGGCGATCAGGATCACGGTGGCGGGCACGAACAGCGACAGGACCGCGATCGACTCGCAGAAGGCGAGGCCGCCCGCGATCAGCGGCGTCCAGGCCTTGTGTGCCTCCACGAAGGCGATGGCCGTA
>NZ_JALNUM010000167.1:0-10291 GCF_026540795.1 Methylobacterium sp. GC_Met_2 | reverse complement strand
CGCGTGTGCATCTCGCTCGACGCCATGGGCGGCGACCACGGGCCCTCCACGGTCGTGCCCGGTGCGGCGCTGGCCCGTGAGCGCCATCCCGAGACCACCTTCCTGATGTTCGGCGACGAGGCGGTGATCGCCCCGCTCGTCGCCAAGGAACCCCGGCTCAGGGACTGCGTCGAGATCCGCCACACCAGCGTGGCGGTCGCGATGGACGACAAGCCGAGCCAGGCGGTGCGCCAGGGCCGGGGCAAGTCCTCCATGTGGCAGGCGATCCAGGCGGTGCGCGACGGTCAGGCCCAGGCTTGCGTGTCGGCCGGCAACACCGGCGCCCTGATGGCGATGTCGAAGATCTGCCTGAAGACCATGTCGGGCATCGAGCGTCCGGCCATCGCCTGCCTGTGGCCGACCGTGCGCGGCGAGAGCGTCGTGCTCGATGTCGGCGCCACCATCGGGACGGATGCCGAGCACCTCGTCGAGATGGCCGTGATGGGCTCGGCCATGGCGCGGATCGTGTTCGACCTCGAACGGCCCACCGTCGGCCTGCTCAACGTCGGCACCGAGGAGATGAAGGGCAACGAGGCGGTCAAGGAGGCCGCACGGATCCTGCGCGAGTTGGAGAATCCGGGGCTGACCTACCACGGCTTCGTGGAAGGCACGGATCTCGGCCGCGGCACGGTCGACGTGGTGGTGACCGAAGGTTTCACGGGAAACATCGCCCTCAAGACCGCCGAGGGCACCGCCAAGCAGATCGGCACGTATCTCCGCGCCGCCATGACCCGGACGCTCGCCGCCAAGATCGGTGCGCTGTTCGCCCGGCAGGCGTTCCGGGCGCTGAAGGACAAGATGAACCCGAGCCGGGCCAATGGCGGCGTGTTCCTCGGCCTCGAAGGCATCGTCATCAAGAGCCACGGTTCGGAAAATGCGCAAGGGTTCGCCGCCGCCGTCGATCTGGCGCACGACATGGCCCGCCACGACATGATCCGCACGATCCGCGAGATGCTCGACCAGACGGCGGCCCTGGCGCCGGCGTAACGCCGTGCAGGATGGAAAACGGATTGCTCCGGCATCACACGCAACGGTCGTGATGTCGGAGCCGTCCGGGAAGGACAGAGATGGCAACCCTCCGCACTGACCCCGAACAGAGCCGGCGCACGCCCCCGCTGCGCTCGGTGGTGGTCGGGACCGGCTCGTGTCTGCCCGAGACGGTGGTGACGAACGCCGCCCTCGCCGAGCGGGTCGACACCTCCGACGAATGGATCGTCCAGCGCACCGGGATCCGCCAGCGCCACATCGCCGGGCCCGGCGAGACCACCTCGGTGCTCGGGACCCGGGCCGCCCAGGCGGCGCTCGACGATGCCGGGCTGACGGGCGACGACATCGACCTCGTGATCTGCGCGACCTCGACGCCGGACCATACGTTCCCCGCGACCGCCACGCAGATCCAGGCGGCGCTGGGTATCCACCAGGGCGCGGCCTTCGATCTCCAGGCGGTCTGCGCCGGCTTCGTGTTCGGGGTCTCCACCGCCGACAAGTTCCTGACCACCGGGGCGGCCCGCCGGGCGCTGGTGATCGGCGCGGAGACGTTCTCGCGGATCCTCGATTGGGAGGACCGCACCACCTGTGTGCTGTTCGGCGACGGGGCCGGCGCGATCGTGCTGGAGGCCCGCGCGGACGCGGAGGGCCGCGGCGTGCTCAGCACGAGTCTGCGCTCGGACGGGCGGCACCGCGAAAAGCTCTACGTCAACGGCGGACCGGGCTCCACCGGCACCGTCGGCCACTTGCGCATGGAGGGGCGCGACGTGTTCCGCTTCGCCGTGGGCCAAGTCACCGACGTGATCGTCGCGGCGTTCGCGCAGGCCGGCCTCACGGCCGACGACCTGACGTGGTTCGTGCCCCATCAGGCCAACCGGCGGATTATCGAGGCCTCGGCCGACAAGCTCGGGATCGCCCGTGAGAAGATCGTGCTGACGGTGGATCGGCACGGCAACACCTCGGCGGCCTCGATCCCGCTCGCCCTCGACGTGGCCCGGCGCGACGGGCGCATCCAGACGGGCGATCTGGTGATGATCGAGGCGATCGGCGGCGGCTTCAGCTGGGGGGCGGGGCTGATCCGCTGGTGACGCTTTCGGTGTCAGCCCGAAACAATTCGATGCGCCCGCGCGGTTGACCGGGGGCGGAGCGCCGATTAGCGTGCCGGATCATAGGGATACGTCTTCAGCGTCGAGTGCGGCTCAGTTTGCTGCGCCCGACGCCGTGGGACGAAAGACGCGGGCGAGGGGACACGGCATGGCAGGCAAGACGGTGACGCGCGCCGACTTGAGCGAGGCCGTCTACCATCAGGTGGGCCTGTCGCGGACCGAGTCGGCCGCCCTCGTCGAGACCGTCCTCTCGGAGATCTGCAGCTGCCTGGCTGGCGGCGAGACGGTGAAGCTGTCCTCGTTCGGCTCCTTCGTGGTGCGCAGCAAGGGCAAGCGCGTCGGCCGCAACCCCAAGACCGGGGTCGAAGTGGCGATCGAGCCGCGTCAGGTGATGGTGTTCAAGCCCTCGAACGTGCTCAAGGCCAAGATCAACGGCCTGAACGGCGCGAACGGTCACGACGACGACGACGACGACGATTGAGTTTTTTGCACGCTCCGTTGGAGGCTTGCAGATCCACACAACGCCGGGCAGCTCAAGCGCCGGCGCGGGGATTGTGAACCCCTCGCCCCGCTTGCGGGGAGAGGGCCGCGCCTTCCCCTTGTCGGGGAGCGCGGCGAGGCGGCAGCCGGGGGTGAGGGGGAACCTTCGCTCAGGCCTGAAATATTTGACCATTCAAGCCGTCGGAGGAGAGGTCCGGTGAGCGCGGACAAGCGCAACGCCGTCGAGGACTACCCGACCAGCGGCGGCAGCGCGGATGCCCCGTCCGGCACCGCGGTGCGGGCGACGTTCATCGTCATGGCCAGCAGCGCGTAGTAGCCGTTGATGCCGGTGAGATCGATCACGCCCTGCTCGCCGAAGCGCGCCAGCGCACCCGCGTAGCTGGCATCGCTCACCGCATGGTTGTGCGTGAGCTCGGTCGAGAAATCATAGGCCAGCGCCTCGTCGGCGCTCATCGTGTCGGGACGGCGTCCTTCGGCGAGCGCCTGCGTGGTCTCGGGGGCGACCCCGGCCTTCAGGGCGATCGGCTGATGGATCGCCCACTCGACCGGCTGGCTCCAGGCCCGGGCGACGATCAGGATCGTGAACTCGCTGATGCGCAGCGGCAGGGCGCTGCCGTAGCGCAGGTACAGCCCCATCCGGCTCGCGCACAGCATCAGTTCGGGGCTGCGCAGGAGCGGCACGAACGGACCGAAGACCGGTACGCCGCGCTCGGCCTCGAAGGCCGCCGCGGCCTCGGCCTGCGCCGGCGTCAGCCCGTCGGTCGGGATCGCCGGCATGCGATCCGCGCTGTCCTGCTCCCCGGCCATGACCGTCCCCCACGTCCCGCGCCGCAGCATGCTCTGGATTTCCGGCCCCACTGCGCCTAGACCATTCAGGCTCGCCGGCACGACCTGCGCCCGGACCGGATTGCGCTCCCCAGAGCGCTCTCTGCCGAAGTGGATGCCGGTTCGGCGCAAGTGAGCGCGTCAAACACAAAGACTCATAGCCAGCGAGGCTTACGGCTTTGGCCCTCCCCGTCAACGATCGCCGGCGCATCATGCTGCTCACGGGCGCGAGCCGGGGCATCGGTCACGCCACCGTCAAGCGCTTCTCTGCCGCGGGCTGGCGGGTGATCACCTGCTCGCGCCACCCCTTCCCGGAGAACTGCCCCTGGGAGATGGGCCCCGAGGATCATCTCCAGGTGGACCTCGCGAGCGCGCAGGACACGATGCGTGCCGTCGAGGAGGTCCGGGGCCGGCTCGGCGCCGAGGGCGGTGTGCTGCACGCGCTCGTCAACAATGCCGGCATCTCGCCGAAGGGTCCCGACGGCGCGCGTCTCGGCGCGCTGGCCAGCGATTTCGACACGTGGCAGCGGGTCTTTCAGGTCAACCTGTTCGCCACGATCCTGCTGGCCCGTGGCCTGCGCGACGAGCTCGCCCGGGCCAGGGGCTCGGTCGTCAACGTGACGTCGATCGCCGGCTCGCGGGTCCATCCCTTCGCGGGGGCGGCCTACGGCACCTCCAAGGCCGCGCTCGCCGGCCTCACCCGCGAGATGGCCGCCGATTTCGGGCCGCTGGGGGTGCGGGTGAACGCCATTTCGCCGGGCGAGATCGACACCTCGATCCTGTCGCCCGGGACCGAGAAGCTGGTCGAACAGATCCCGCAGCGTCGGCTCGGCACGCCCGACGAGGTCGCCAAGGCGATCTACTTCCTGTGCACCGAGGCCTCCTCCTACGTGAACGGGGCCGAACTCCACATCAACGGCGGCCAGCACGTTTGACCGGAGCCTGTGTCCCCTGGAGCGTGGCCGCGGGTCACGCCGCGCGACCGGGACGGCAGAGCCGGTCGCTCCTCCTGGCCCTGATCCTGTGCGCGGGCTCCATCGCCGAGGCGCGGGCGGAGCCGGTCATTCGGGTCCTCGACCTGCCCTTTACGGTGCGGGTGCTGCGCGGGCCCCGCAGCGAGATTGCGGTTTCGGTCGCGACCTCGGGGCTGCTGCCGATCGCCGGCGCGAAGGTCGGCCATGACGCGGGCGACGAGGAGAGCGCACCGGTCGCCGTGGTCTGGGGCGACGAGGGCGGCGCCGTGCTCACGCTCGCGAACGGCACAGTCACGGTCAAGCCGATCGGGCGCGAGGCCGTGGACGGCTTGAGCGCCGCCGAGACGCCGCGCGGCGCCCTGCCGGGGACGCGGCGGGCCCTCTCAGGGCCCTTGAGCGCCTATCTCACCGGGCGTACCCGCGCCCCCGACGGCAGCGAGGCCGCCGCCGTCCTGACGATCCGCGAACGCCAGCCGATGGCGGTGAGCACCGATCCGAAGCCCGTCCCGGTCGCCACCAGCACGGTACCGGCGGGTGGCGATGCGGTGTTCGCACCGCTCCGTCCGCGCCTGCTGCGCCTCGCCGGCCGCCCGGCATTCCTGGCCGCGACCCTATCGGGTGCCGGTTCCAGCGGCCTCGCGCTGATCACGCATCCGACTGCGGAGGCGAGCTGGACCGTCGCTGCGCGCACGCCGCCGCAGCCGGGGCCGCCGCTGAAGATCGCCGGCATCGCCGAGTTCGCCGGATCCGGGATGCTTCAGGCCGCGACGGTCAGCGCGAGCGGCCGGCTTCAGCTCTGGACGCTGCAACCCGACCGGATCGAGGCCGGCGCCGAGGCCACGGGCTACGCGGCCGGTGACGGCGATTCCGATCTCGCGGTCACCGCACCGGCCGGAGGCGCCTCACCCGAGCTGGTGCTGCCGGTGGCGGGGCGTCCCGAGATCGCCCTCGTATCCGCGAAGGGCGCCCTGCACGAGCGCCTGCGCGTGACGCTGCCCGCGCCCGCCACGAACGGGATCGTGATCCTCGGCGAAGGCCCGGCGGCGCGGCTGCTGGTCGGCCTCGCCGATGGGCGGGTGGCGGTCGTCGCACCCGACGGGGGGACACCGTGAGCGCAGACCCCGAGAGCCGCTTGTTTCCCGCGCGGCCCTTCGTGGGCGCCTCGATCGCGGTGATCCGGGACGACCGGGTCCTGCTGGCAGCGCGGGCCAACGAGCCGATGCGGGGCGTCTGGACGCTGCCGGGCGGCCTCGTGGAGGCCGGCGAATCCCTGGCCGAGGCGGCGTTGCGCGAGCTGTCCGAGGAGGTCGGCTTGGGTGCGGAGGTGGTCGGCGTGCTCTCGCCCACCGAGATCATCGTGCGGGACGAGGCCGGTCGTGCCCGGCATCATTACGTCGTCCATCCGCACGCCGCCCTCTGGCACGGCGGCGAGCCCGTGGCGGGCCCCGAGGCGCTCGGCACCCGCTGGGCGACGCTCGGGGAGATCGCCACCCTGGAGACCACGCCGGGCCTGATCGACACCCTGCGCGAGGCCTTCGCGCGCGTCGCGGCCCGGAACGGGGAGGCGACGGCGTGAGGCGACCGGTCACGCTCCTGTGCCTGCTCGCACTGCTCGCGGGGACGGCCCTCACACCGGTGCGGGCTCAGCAGCGCTCCGGGCGGACGACGGCGCCGGCAAAGGAAGCCGCGAAGGAGGCGCCCAAGGACTCAAACGCCCCCGCCGACAGTCCCGCCCCTTACGACCGCGACCTGATGCGCATGTCCGAGATCATCGGGGCGCTCGCCTTCCTGCGCGGCCTGTGCGCGGCGCCGGACGCCGCGGACTGGCCGGCCCGCATGAAGGCGCTGATCGAGTCCGAGGGTGTGACGCCCGCCCGCCGCGACCGGCTGGCCGGCGCCTACAATCGGGGCTACCGCGGCTATGCGCTGACCTACCGGGTCTGCACCCCGGCCGCCCACGAAGCAGCCGCCCGCTACGTCGCCGAGGGCGACAGGCTGTCGCATGCCCTGGCCGGGCGTTTCGGGGGCTGACACAGAGGGGTGATGTATGCGCGACACACCCCACCGTGATGCCGGCGAAGCATCGGATTTGAGTCCTCGCGTTAACCGATCCGAAATTCCCGGCTGGCCGAGCCGCCGGGACCCGCCTATCATCCGTTGGTCTACCGGGTCCCGCACCCGGCGCAACGGAAGTATCGGGTCATGCAGCACATCTCTCACACCGCTCCTCTCGAGGTCGATGTCGAGGAGAAGCGCGTCGCGCTGAGTTATGTCTCGGAGGCCTTCGCGGAAGGCTGTCTGGACGGGCTCGACGGAGACTGCATGGCCCAGGCCGCCCTGTTCGCGGCCTTTCAGGAACTGGTGATGACCTACGGCGAGGAAGCCACGGCCCGCTACGCGGAAGGCTTCCCCGAGCGCATCCGCGGCGGTGCCTTCACCACGACCCTGCAGCACTAGAGCGTCAACCCGCGGACGGAACGTCGGTTCGGCGCAGGAGAGCGCCTACGGTCAGAGGCCTGAAGCCGTGAACGATTGCAACGCGATCGGGCGCGGCTCCGGGCGATGATCCCTGGACTGGATCCCTGGACTGGATCCCGGGCCGCGTTCCCGGACGGTTGAGGCGCGGACAGGCAGCGACTACCTCCCGGCTGCGCGGTCCAGAACTCGCCGGAGCCGCGCCGTCGCGGAAGGAATTGCCTGCCATGCCCGTCGCCCTGCTACCGGACCGCGCCCTCGTCACCGTCACCGGGCCGGACGCCGCCGCGCTGCTCCAGGGCGTGCTGACCTGCAATGTCGAGACGCTCCAGGATTCAGAAGCGCGCCTCGGGGCCCTGCTGGCGCCGCAGGGCAAGATCCTGTTCGACTTTCTGGTGTCACGCGTGCCGGACGGCTTCCGGTTCGACGTGCAGGTGGACCGTGCCGCGGATCTGGCCAAGCGCCTGACGCTGTATCGCCTGCGCGCGCAGGCGACGATCGCCGCCGACCCGACCGTGGCGGTCGCGGCCGTCTGGGATGGCGTTGTCCCGGCCGCCGCCGAGGCGGTGGCCGATTCCCGCCACGCCGATCTCGGCGCCCGGCTGTACGCCGCCGAGGGCGCCTTTTCGGCCGACGCCGCGGAAGCCGATTACCATGCGCACCGGATCGCGCTGGGCATCCCCGAGGGCGGGCGCGACTATGCATTCGGCGACGCCTTCCCGCACGAGGCGCTGATGGACCAGCTCGGCGGCGTCGACTTCCGGAAGGGCTGCTACGTCGGCCAGGAGGTGGTGTCGCGGATGCAGCACCGGGGCACGGCCCGGACCCGTATCCTGGCGGCCACCTACCCGGACGGCGCTCCCGCACCGGGCACCGAGATCACGGCAGCCGGCAAGGTACTGGGCACCACGGGCAGCGTCGCGGATCAGCGCGGCCTCGCCCTGGTGCGGCTCGACCGTCTCGGCGATGCGCTGGCCGCCGGGGAGACGCCGCGGGCCGACGCGCAGCCGGTGCGGCTGGAACGGCCGGGTTACGCGACCTTCGCGATGCCCGAGGCGGCTGCGAGCCAAGCCGGATAAGCTGGGGCGGCCCGATTCAGCCGGTGGCGTTCTGCTCCTGTTCTCGTTAAACCGGTCCGATGTTCGAGACCGGCCTGATCGACCATCCCGATGGCTGCGCCCGCTGCTGGTGGGCGGGCCTCGACCCGCTCTACGTCGCCTATCACGACACCGAATGGGGCGTGCCCGAGCATGACGGCCGGGCGCTCTACGAGAAGCTGATCCTCGACGGCTTCCAGGCCGGGCTCTCGTGGATCACGATCCTGCGCCGCCGCGACGGGTTTCGCGACGCCTTCGCGGGTTTCGACCCGGAGCGGATCGCCTGCTTCACGGAGGACGACGTGGCGCGGCTGATGCAGGACACGCGCATCATCCGCAACCGTGCCAAGATCGTCGGGACCATCGCGGGCGCCCGGGCCTGGCTTCGGATCGAGGAATGCGGTCCGGGCTTCTCGCGCTTCCTCTGGGACTTCGTGGACGGGCAACCGATCCAGGGCAGCGCCCGGAGCCGCGCAGAGATCCAGACCGAGACGCCGGTCTCCCGGGTGATCGGAAAAGCCCTCAAGGCAGAGGGTTTCTCGTTCTGCGGGCCGACCATCGTGCATGCCTTCATGCAGGCGGTGGGCATGGTCAACGACCACCTCGTCGGCTGCCACCGGCACGGGCCCTGCGCCGAACTGGGAGGGGCGCCTTGACCGCTCCGGCCCCTCGCGCGTGGCAGCGGATGCTCTCCGGCCGCCGCCTCGACCTCCTCGATCCGGCACCCCGGGACATCGAGATCGCCGACATCGCCCATGGGCTCGCCCGGGTCGCCCGCTGGAACGGCCAGACCCGGGGACCGCACGTCTTCTCGGTGGCCCAGCACAGCCTGCTGGTTGAGGCCGCCGGCCGCCACCTCGCCCCTGGCTGCACCGAGACCGAGTGTCTGGAGCTGCTGCTCCACGATGCGCCGGAATACGTCGTCGGCGATATCATCTCGCCCCTGAAAGCCGTGATCGGCGATGCCTATCGCGGCGTCGAGCTGCGCCTGCTCGACGCCATGCGCCGCCGCTTCGACCTGCCCGCCCCTTCCCCTGCCCTCACCCGCCTCGTGAAGCGGGCCGACCGGGCCGCCGCCCATCTGGAGGCCGTGCGGCTGGCCGGATTCGCGCCGGAGGAGGCCGAGCTCTATTTCGGCGGACCGGCGGATCTGCCCGGAGGCGTGGTCGCCCTTGTCGAGCCCTGGCCCACCGCCGAGGCCGAGGCGCGGTTCCTGGCGCGGTTCCACGCGTTGCGCCCGCAGTGACGGACGAGCCCGCCTTCGATCCGTCACGATCGCGAAGCACTGCGCATCCACGATGCCGAAGATCTACGTCTGTCCGCTCTCGCGCCTGCCCGAGACCGTCGCCGCCACCGGCGCGAGCCATGTGCTCACGCTGATCAATGTCGGGACGCCGCTCGAGCGGCCCGCCTTAATCGCCGCCGACAACCACGCCGTCATCGGGGTCAGCGACATCGCGGAGCCGCGGGACGGACACGTTTTGCCGGCTGAGGAGCATGTCGCCGGCATTCTGGCCTTCGCCCGGACCTGGCCACGGGAGAAGCCGCTGGTGGTCCATTGCTATGCCGGGATCAGCCGCTCGACGGCAGCAGCCTATATCGCAACGTGCGCCCTGGCGCCGGAGCGCGACGAGGGCGCGATCGCCGATGCCTTGCGGGTGGCCTCTCCGTCCGCGACGCCCAATCCCCTGTTCGTAGCCATCGCCGACCGGATGCTGGGACGGAACGGCCGCATGGTGGCGGCCGTGGCGCGGATCGGCCGCGGGGCCGACGCCTTCGAGGGTGTGCCGTTCTGCCTGGCGCTGACATGAGTTAGGTCCCGGTGTGGCGGAAAGGCCGCCGCGCCGCTCCAAAACAGTCCGGGGCAGCCCGGTGTACTGGTTCCCTGGGTTGTAGCCCTGGGGGCGGGCGCCGTAGAATTCGGTTCAGAGGAAGTATCTGGGATGAGTGCGAGCAGACCCGAGGTGGCCCCCGCCGCCGGCGACCTGCCCTTCGAGAAGGCCTTGGAGCAGCTCGAGGAAATCGTGCGCCGGCTCGAACGGGGTGACGTGCCGCTCGACGAGTCGGTGGCGATCTACGAGCGCGGCGAGGTGCTGAAGAAGCACTGCGAAGCGCTTCTCAAGCGCGCCGAGGCCCGGATCCAGCGGATCACCCTCGGCTCCGATGGGCGGCCCGAGGGCGTGGCCCCACTCGATATGTCCTGAGGCTCGGGCGTAGAACCGATCCCGTCCGATAGAGGTTGATACCGTGGCGATTACCCCCGAGCTGAGCGCGCTTCTCGACCGTA
>NZ_JALNUM010000166.1:0-10581 GCF_026540795.1 Methylobacterium sp. GC_Met_2 | reverse complement strand
AAGATGAAAACGCAAGCCCCGCCAGTCCGTTCAGGCGACGACAGGCCCTAGCCCCGACGCAGCGCGGCCGCGCCGTGCGGCCGTTTGACCTTGGCACACGCGATCTCGGATGGAACACCGCCCGCCATTCACGGTCATACCGTGGGGCTGGGGAGGGTCAGGTCCAGCTGCGCACTCTCTGTGTCCCGTCCCATCCTGCGGTCGAGGGCGCGAAGGACTGGCGTGACGGTAACGCCGTGCAGGAGGATCGAGATGAGCACCGTCAGCCCGGCCGTGGCCCAAAGGAGATCCGTCTCCTCGAAGGCGGCATGACCGGTTGCGAACGCGAGGTAGTAGATCGTCCCCAACCCACGGATACCGAAGAAGCTCACGACGGCACGGTCCTCGGTGGATCGCCCGCTTCCGAGCAGTCCGATCCAACAACACAAGGGTCGCGCGACGAGAAGCGCTAGCAGGGCGAAGGCAACGGCCGGCCAGGTCAAGGCACGGAGCAACCCGCCGCTGACGAGCACCGCCCCGAACCCGATGAGCAGCACCATCATCAGAAGGCGTTCGAGCTCCTCGGCGTAGTCGTGCATCTTGCGATGGTATTCATGGCCGCGACTGGATGAACGCAGCGCAAGAGCGGCTGCGAACACGCCGACGAAACCGTATCCGTCAAGAACCTGGACGCATCCATAGGCGATGCAGGTCACGCCGAGTGCCACGAACCCGTCTCCGGTGCGGGAAAGCTTCGACAAGTTGGGCAGGTGAAACATCAGCCATCCCAACGCTTGGCCGACCGCCGCGCCGAAAACGGCCCCCACGGCGATCTTCCAGAGCACGTCGACCGCAAGCCAATGCGACCACGACAATCCGGCAAGACCGCCACCGGTGAGGCCAATGGCGAGGTTCACGAAGGGAAAGGCCAGGCCGTCGTTGAGTCCTGCCTCCGAGGTCAGGGCGAACCGCGGCTCGTCCTCATGGTCCTCGTCGGGATGACCAACTTGAACGTCGGATGCCAAGACCGGATCCGTCGGAGCCAAGGACGACGCGAGGAGTAGTGCCGACGCGAGACCAAGTCCAAGCAGGGTCGATCCCAGCAAGGTCAAGGCGAGGATCGTCAGCGGCATGCCAATGCCGAGGAGCCGCCACGTCACCGACCAGGTTCGCCATCCAAACAGGCGGTCGATCTTCAGCCCTGCTCCCATCAACGAGATGACGACCACGGCCTCGGTGGCATGCTCGATCAGCTTGGCGTGGGAGCCGGGATGGGGTGTGAGTTCCGCGACCACCGGGATGGTCGACAAGGCCGCGCCGATGCCGACGCAGCAGATGGGAAGCGACAAAGGCAGCGCCCGGAGCACCATCGGCAACCAAGCCGTCAGAAGCACCAGGACACCGAACCCGGCGACGACGAGGACATAGGTTTCCATAACGACTCAAACGATTCCAGAATCGGTTGTTCAACGAAACGACGTGCCCGCGACCATGGCGGCGGCGCTGTATCGCCACACCGGCATCTCTCGAACGAGACCGTCGCGTAAAGGCGGCGGCTGCCTTCAGGTCTCGCCGGTCCGGTCGTCGGTCGGCTGCCGAGGCTTCCCCTCGTCGTCCAAAGCAACGTAGGTGAAGACCCCTTCCGTGACCTTCTCCGGATTGCTCCCGGTACGGTCCCGGACCCAGACTTCGATCCTGACGCCCAACGACGTCTCGCCTTCTTCCTGCAGGACACAGTAGCAACTCACCTCGTCACCGACCGCAATCGGCCGGAGGAAGCGCATCGCATCGATGCTGACGGTTGCCACACGGCCCTTGGTTCGCTGGGCGGCGAAGGTGCCGCCCGCCAGGTCCATCTGCGACACCGTCCAGCCTCCGAAGATGGCGCCGGCGGCGTTCGTGTCGCGCGGCATGGCGATGGTGCGCAGGTGCGGGCCATCGGGGACGCCCGGGAAGGTATCGGTCATGTCGGACGCCCCATCCTTGTTCAGGTCCGCGCCCCGACCAGTGGCGAGGTGTCGTACCGGGCAAGCAGTTCGGCCGGGTCCTTGTAGGTCGCGATGCAGCCGGCCTGCATGAGCTCCTCGGCCGTCCACCCGCCCGTGAGCAGTCCAATCGTGCGGATGCCGGCCTTGCCGGCGGCCTCGGCATCGTAGGGCGTATCGCCGACGACGACGGCATCCTGCGCCGTGACGCCGTCGAGACGCTTCAGCGCGGCCTGGAAGATGTCCGGGTTCGGCTTGCTGTCCTCCGCGTCGTCCGACGACGTCTCAATGCCGATGAGGTCGTCGATGTCGGCGATCTTCTTGTAGGTCTTAAGCTCATCGCCCTTTGCGGAGGAGGCCAGCGCGAGTTGCTTGCCGTCCGCCAGCAGGCGTTCGACGAGCGCACGGACCTGTGGCAGGCCCTCGATGGTCGGCAGGTAGCGCTCCTTCAGGATCCCCGAACGGTGCTCCTCCAGTGCGTCGCCCTTCTCGGCGATCTCCGCCTCCGACAGGAACACCGGCATCAGGAGGTCCCCGCCCTTGCCGATCTGCCTCCGCAGATCCTCGAACCGGATATCGTGACCGAAATCCCGGAAGGCATCCTGCCAGGCACGGGCGTGCTGGGGGACCGAGTCGATCAGGGTGCCATCGACGTCGAAGATCACTGCGGTGGGCATAAGTCGCTTTCTTGTCCGTGTCGGGAGGCGGTGGACATCCGGGAGCCTGCCGTCCTTCGCCTTTTCGAGGCGAAGGACGGCTTACGGCGGGCCTGACGCTGGCTCCGGCCAATGACGTGGCGGCATCGATCAGGCGGGTCGTCCCTCGACCTTGGCGTAGGTCCCGGACGAAATTTGCTCGGCGAGCTCCGCCTTGAAGTCGGCGATGCTGAGGACCTGGACGGGATTGCCCGCGTCGTCGAGGAACTCGTAAAGGGCATCCTCGACGTTTCGGTTGCTGAAGAACACGATAGCGTCCTCGTCACCGCCGCCTTCCATGTGCGGTTCGCCGTCCGCGGGCCCGGAGACGAAACTGCCGGTGGGGCGGGTCTCCTTATGGGTCCCGTCCTCGCGGTAGAACCGAAGCTCACCCTGCATCACGAGCGTCACGTAAGGGCACTTGTGCCGATGGAGCATGACCTTCCGGTTCGACGCGAACTTGAAGACGACGTCGACGATGCGGTTGTCCTCGTCGACCTTGTAGACGAAGAACGCGATGTGCGGAAGCCAATCCAACGTCCGCCAAGTGATGTTGCTGTCATCGAAAACGTAGTTCGACATCCGGTCTCCTCCCTATTGTATTGTTCGTTCGGGGCCGGGCGCGATTGGCGCATGTGCACCGCCCCCGCGGTCTTCAGTTCAGCCGTGCGGCTTGAACACCACCTTGGTGCAGGCGTCCTTCTTGTCCCGGAACATGTCGTACAGGGCCGGGCCGTCCTCCAGGTTCGTGGAGCGGTGGCTGATGATGAAGGAGGGGTCGATGTCGCCGTTCTGGATGCGCTCCATCAGGGGCTTCATGTAGCGGACCATGTGGGTCTGGCCGGTCTTCAGGGTCAGCCCCTTGTTCATCAGGACGCCGAGGGCGACGGGACCGACCGGCCCCGCGAACACGCCGGGCATCGAGACGTTGCCGCCGGGGCGGCAGGCCAGGATCGCTTGGTTGAGGGCGAAGGGACGCTCCAGGCTGACGGTGTGCTCCATGATGGCCGAGGAGACCTTCTGCAGGGTGGTGTCGGCTCCGTGGGACTCCATGCCGACCGCCTCGATGACCGAGTCGGGGCCGAGCCCGTGGGTCATCTCCATCAGGGTGTCCTGCACGTTCTCCGTGGACAGATCGATGGTCTCGGCGCCGGCCTCGCGGGCCAGCGCGAGGCGCTCGGGAACGCTGTCGATGGATATGACGCGCTTGGCGCCCAGCATCAGGCAGCATTTCACCGCGAGAACGCCGACCGGGCCGCAGCCCCAAATCGCCACGGTGTCCTCGGGACCGATGTCGCAGTGCTCGGCTGCCTGGTAGGCGGTCGGGAAGATGTCGCTGAGGAACAGCACCTGCTCGTCGGTGAGCCCCTCGGGGACGACGATGGGGCCGACGTCGGCATAAGGCACCCGCAGGTACTCGGCCTGGCCGCCCGGGATACCGCCGGTGAGGTGCGAGAAGCCGAACAGTCCGGCGAGCGGATAGCCGAAGACCTTGGCCTGCATCGCGCCGTTCGGGTTGGTGCGCTCGCAGCAGCTCCAGTTGCCCCACTTGCACTGGCGGCACTCGCCGCAGCAGATCGTGAAGGGCACCACGATGCGGTCGCCGACCTTGAGCTTCTGATTGTCCCGTCCGACCTCGATGACCTCGCCCATGGTCTCGTGCCCGAGGACGTCGCCGCACTCCATCGTGGGCATGAAGCCACCCATGAGGTGGAGGTCCGAGCCGCAGATCGCGCAGGCGGTTACCTTGATGATGGCGTCACGACCATGCGCGATTTTCGGGTCCGGAACGGTATCGCACGAGATCTTGCCTCGGCCCTGCCAAGTAAGTGCCTTCATTTCAATGATCCCGCTGGAAAATATCGCGCTCGAAATCGCGGGAAAAACCATCCACCGTCGAGCGCTAAGCATGATGACAACCAACTCCCGGGGCTCTTGATCCCGCGAACGTCGATAAGAATTCCTGCGCATGGGATCGACCGGCAACATTTCGGGCCGTTGGCAGCCCGATCACCCATAGGGTTGGCGCCGCGAGCATGTCCCGCCGAGCCATCGCCGATTGGCCGCGCAGACGGGTTGCGACGGCGGCGGTTGGCACGGGGCTGCCCCGCGTTTCGTGCTGCGGCGCAACATTCGGCTCTGGCACAGGTTGGACAAACGCTACCCTCGCATCGCCGCGTGAGGGACAGCATCCCGGTCGTCCGCTCGTCGAGCGTCTCCGGAGGTGCTGCCACCTTCCGGAGAAACACCATGATGCGCTTGGTTGCCGCCGCCGTTCTCGCGACCCTTCCGCTTCCCGCCCTTGCATCGTCCTGCGCCGAGCAGATCGGCACCATCGAGCGTCGCCTCGACAGCGCAGGGGCCGTTCAGGTCTCCGGCCTGATGGAGGGCCACGAGCTACGAACGGGTTCGCCACGGGGCCTGACCACCGTCCGCGACGGCTCCCCGAGCGATCCCGAAACGGTCTCGACCGCCGACCACATCGCCGCCGCGCGGGCCCTCATCGTCCGGGCGTCCGCCGAGGATCGGGGCGGTGACAAGCGCGCCTGCGAGAACACGATGACCGAGGCAAAGGGCATGATCGGCGCCCTGCCGTAGCTCGCGACCCGCATCGTACTGGGCCCTCCCCGAAAGCGACTCGATGACAGAGCGTCCCGAACCCGCGTCGATGGAATCGGCTGAACGGTCCATCGACCGGCCCGGCGCCTTGGCACGTCGGTACGGCAACAGGGCCGGGAGCCGCGCCTACGACCTGTTCGTTCCAGCGGGTTCCGGACGCGGTTCCCGTCCGCTCGTGGTGATGCTCCACGGCTGCTCGCAGACGGCGCGCGACTTCGCCATCGGAACCCGGATGGATCGGCTGGCCGCGGAGCAAGGTGTCATCGTGGCTTATCCCGACCAGCCCCGGTCGGCCAACATGGTCAAGAGCTGGAACTGGTTCAGGGACGGCGACCAGCACCGCGGGCGGGGCGAGCCGTCCATCCTCGCCGGGCTGACCCATCGGATCATGGAGGACTTCGACGTCGACCCGGCAAGGGTCTACGTCGCCGGCCTCTCCTCGGGCGGGGCCGCGGCCGCGGTGATGGGCCAAGCCTACCCGGACATCTATGCCGCCATCGGCATCCATTCCGGCCTGGCCAGCGGGGCCGCTGGGTCGATGGCAGCCGCCTTCTCGACGATGCGTCGGGGCGCCCTGCGCCAACCGAAGCGGACGGTGCACCCGGTCCCGACCATCGTGTTCCACGGGGACCGCGACACCACCGTCGCGTCGATCAACGGGGACCAGGCCATCGCCCAATCGCGACCGGGGACGGAATTGACCGGCACCACCACCGAGGGTCGTTCCGCCGGCGGTATGGCGTTCACGCGAACCGTGCTGGCGGAGGCCCACGGTGCCTGGTCATCCGAGCAATGGGTCCTTCACGGTGCCGGCCATGCCTGGGCCGGCGGCCACCCATCCGGGTCCCACACCGATCCCCAGGGTCCCGATGCGAGCCGGGAGATGCTGCGCTTCTTCATGTCCCATGCGATGGCTGCTTAAAGCTCATCACACGGCACCAAGACCATGATCAAAAGCGGTACCGGCCGTAATACCCGCGGGACCGAACCTGAATCGTCGAGGTGGCCGGCAACCGATGCAATTCTCACCGGTTGGAACGCCTTATGGATAGGTCACTCAAGCCGGTCGGTGCTGCGTTCCGTCACCGTGACGGTGATCGAGCGGCAACAAGTCAGAACCAAAACGCCGCATGAGAGACATCAACCGTCAGACGAATTCGTTGTTTGCCCATCCTGGCGCCGACTCGGTCCGGGGGCTCAATTACCGGTCGCTGTTCGAGGCTGTCCCGGTACCGCTGCTGGTCGTGTCCCCTCCGCACTGGACAGTTGTCGCGGCGAACGATGCCAGGCTTCGTGCGACCGGCACGACGCGGTCCGAGCAGGTCGGACGTCGGCTCTTCGATCTCTTTCCCGACGATCCGGACGACCCCGCCGCCGATGGCGTTCAAAACCTGACCGCCTCTTTCCGACGCGTCCTGAACACCAAATCGCCCGATACGATGGCGGTGCAACGTTACGCCATGCGCGATGCCGAAGGCCGCTTCGAGGAACGATGGTGGAGCCCGGTCAACGTGCCGGTTCTAGGGGCGGACGGCGAGGTAGCCTTCATTCTCCATCTGGTCGAGGAGGTCACCGAGACCGTCCGCCTGCGTGGGAAGGCGGAGGCGATGGACCGGCTGGCCCATGATCAGCAGCGGGTCATCAATCGGCTTATCGCGGCCGAGGCGGAGTTGCGCAGGAGCGAGGAGTTCAGCAGCCGGGTGCTGGCGAGTTCGATCGACTGCATCAAGGTGCTCGACCTGGACGCACGGATCGAGTTCATGACTGAACAGGGCATGTGCGTCATGGAAGTCGATGATTTCGAGGCCATCAGAGGCACTCTTTGGCCCGATCTCTGGACGGATGACGGGCGGGAGAAGGCACTTGCCGCCGTCGCGAGCGTCAACGCCGGCGACGTCGCCCGATTCCAGGGTTTCGCGAGGACGATGAAGGCGGCCCCCCGTTGGTGGGACGTGGTCGTCACGCCGATCAACGGCCCTGATGGAAGACCCGAGAAGATACTGGTGGTCTCGCGGGACCTGACTGCCGCTAAGCGGGCCGAGGACGCGCTGCGGATCAGCGAGGAAAGGCTTCGCGACCTGAACACGACACTGGAGGGCAGGGTGTCGGCGCGCACCGTGGAGCTCGAACAGGCTCAGGACGCCTTGCGTCAGTCGCAGAAGCTGGAGGCCGTCGGACAGTTGACCGGGGGTGTGGCGCACGATTTCAACAACCTGCTCACGGTGATCAAGTCATCTACCGACCTGCTCAAGCGCCCGAATTTGCCGGAGGAACGACGTGCACGCTACGTCGGCGCCATCTCGGATACCGTTGACCGGGCCGCCCGGCTGACGGCGCAACTCCTGGCCTTCGCCCGACGGCAATCGCTCAAGCCGGAGGTCTTCGATGCCGGGGCCAGCGTGAGGGCGATCAGCGGGATGATGTCGACCCTGGCCGGGTCGCACATCGAGGTCGATATCCGACTCCCCGACGCGCCGTTGTTCTTGAACGTCGATCCAAGCCAATTCGACACAGCGTTGGTCAACATCGCGCTCAACGCACGCGATGCGATGGATGGCGAGGGTCGCATCGACATTGTTGTCACAGCCGTCGAGACCATGCCCGCCGTACGCTCCCATGACGCCGTGAACGGAGACTTCGTCGCCGTGTCTATTACGGATACGGGGACCGGCATCCCTTCCGACAGGCTGGACCGGATCTTCGAGCCCTTCTTCACGACGAAAGGCGTCGGGCACGGCACGGGTCTCGGCCTGAGCCAGGTGTTCGGCTTCGCCAAGCAATCGGGGGGCGAGATCACCGTCGAGAGCAAAGTTGGGGAAGGCAGCACCCTCACGTTGTTCCTGCCACGGGCGGACGACGTCGGACGAACCGTCGGCGAGGTCGAGCCCGAGGGGCATCAGGATGGCCAGGGCATCTGCGTCCTTGTGGTGGAGGACAATGCCGAAATCGGCAGCTTCGCCACGCAAAGCCTGGCCGAACTCGGGTTCGTCCCCGTCCTGGCATCCGACGCCGCGGCAGCCCTGGCC
Source organism: Methylobacterium sp. GC_Met_2 (assembly GCF_026540795.1). Classification (NCBI taxonomy): domain Bacteria; kingdom Pseudomonadati; phylum Pseudomonadota; class Alphaproteobacteria; order Hyphomicrobiales; family Methylobacteriaceae; genus Methylobacterium; species Methylobacterium sp. GC_Met_2. The sequence continues at coordinate 2,277 of NZ_JALNUM010000166.1, read as the reverse complement.
GAACTGGCGAAGGACGCATCCCGCTTCGACGTGGTCTTCACCGACGTGATGATGCCGGGCATGGACGGGATCGACCTTGCACACTGCATTCGCCGCGACCACTTCGGTCTACCTGTGCTTCTGACTTCGGGTTACAGCAACGTGCTGGCCAAGAACGGGACCTACGGATTCGAACTTCTCCGCAAGCCTTACTCGGTCGGGGAGCTATCACGCCTCCTCTGCAAGACCGTGGACTTACGGCGGCGTCAGACAGTCAGGGATGGATCCACTTCATAACGCTCACTATCTCGATGACATCGCAAAACGGTCGTGGCGGCGACGATCCGAATGAGGCATCGTCCCATGTGCGGAATACCTGTCTCGGAGGTCCGTCCATCGGAAGGTTTCCAGTGTCCACACAATCCTCGATCCCCCCGCTTTGGACAGCGGAGCAGCTGCGGCTGGCCCTCGATGCCGCGGGCGTGTCGCTCTGGTCGTGGAATGTCGACACTGACGGTTTTGCAATGGACGACCGTGCCTTCGATCTCTGGGGCCTGCCGCCTTGCGCGTCCGTGAAGTTCGAAGATCTATCCTCTCGCATCCATCCGGCCGACCGCGACCGTGTCCGTGCGGCCTTCGCAGCGACCCGGGCGATCCACGGACCCTACGAGATCGACTTCCGCATCCTGGACGGCGGCCTCGTACGATGGATCTCCGCCCGAGGTCAGGGCGACGATAAGGACATCGTCGCTCGGGTGATGTCGGGCATCTTCCTCGATGTCACCGGGCGCAAACAGGCCGAGGAGGGCCACGAGCTCCTCGCCGGCGAGATGAGCCACCGGGTCAAGAACCTCCTCACCATCGCCGCGAGCCTGACCGCCATCACCTCGCGGTCGACCAACACCACGGTCGACATGGCGCGCGAGCTCACCCAGCGCCTGACCGCCCTCGGCCGTGCCCACGACCTGGTTCGCCCGCTTCCGGGCACCGAGGGCAAGGCAGCGCTTCTCGGAGACCTGATCGCGATCCTGCTCAAGCCCTACGACGACATGGGCGCGTTCAGCGGGCGCATCCGCGTCTCCGTACCGAGGATGGGCGTGGGCGAGGCAGCCGCGACTACCCTGGCGCTCGTGGTGCATGAGCTCGCGACCAACTCGCTCAAGTATGGTGCCCTGTCCGTTTCGACGGGCACATTGGACGTGTCGGCGACGGACCGTGATCAGAACCTCGCGCTCGTCTGGACGGAGCGGGGCGGCCCGCCCGTCTCGCCGCCCGCGGGGCCTGGCGGGTGGTACGGAAGCCGTCTCCTCGACAGGGCGATCAGGCAGCAATTGGACGGGTCGGTCGACCGATTCTGGGACGAGGCCGGCGTCGTGGTCAACCTGACCATGAGCAAGGCGCTTCTCGTCCGGTGAGATGACGCCCTCGGCTTTCTCCATCCCCCCGGATCGGATCGGCGGTTTCGGCTCTGCGGGCGTCGATGCCGTTCAGGTCCTGATGCCGAGGTACGCCTCACCCCGTCGCCATTCCAACCGATGTCCGCCAGTCAGTTTCGATGGCCTCGGGCCTGAGTGGGCGGGTAGGCTGAATCACCCTCGGCTGAGATCATTTCCCTTGCGCGCAACCAGTATTGCTCCTCCCGACCCTCAGGACGACCATCCGCCTCCCACATTTCGTGCGCACGATCCCTGATGCGTTTTTCGTTATCTGTCGTATTTTCGTCGCGTTCTTGGCTTACGTTAAAATTTTTTTCGGTCATTTATCTCGCCTATTACTGAGAACATTACGGAAAGAGCTTGTACCAAGCGCGACTGAACTAAGATAGCTCTATAAGGCATTAGGTTTTTGGCCTTGAAAACGTCACGATCGCACGTCGGTAAAGCTTGGCCGTTGCGAATTTCGGCTTTCCGCTAAGCCGGGACGTAGGATATCGCAAAGGTGACGTGACGGACGCCTTAGGGCGTGAACCGCACCAAGCTGTTGCGGGGTTTGCCAATTTGTGATTCCAGGCGGCCGTTTTGCGGCCTGGAGGTGGCGATGGCAGACCTGTTCTGGCTCTCGGACGAGCAGTGGGCGGTGATCGAACCGTTCATGCCCCGGGATCAGCCTGGACCCGAGCGGAAGGACGACCGGCAGATCATCTCCGGCATCCTGTACGTCCTGACATCGGGCTGCCGCTGGCGCGACTGTCCGGCGGAGTATCGGCCGCGCACCACGGTCTACAACCGGTTCAACAGGTGGTCCCGCCGCGGCTTCTGGAAGGCCATGCTGGCGGATCTGGCCAAGGCCGGGTGGGCC
>NZ_JALNUM010000165.1:0-10658 GCF_026540795.1 Methylobacterium sp. GC_Met_2 | reverse complement strand
CCCCCTTTGGGGGCCACCCTCCCCCGCAGAGGGGGGAGGGAGATGCACGGAGCCGACCGCCTGTTCTCCGGGAGCGACCGTCATGAGCACTGACGCCTCCTCGAAAACACCCTCCAGCGCGGCCGCATCCCGCCCGGCTGCCGGGTCCGGCCTCGGCACCGCGCACCTGCCCGGCATCGGCCTGTGCGCGGCGATCACCGCCGTGGCGATGGCCGCGCAGGCGCTGGAGGAGCGGGCGACCGGCCATCCCTACGTCGAGGCCCTGGTGCTCGCGATCCTGCTCGGCATCGCGGTGCGCACCGCCTGGACGCCGGACGCGCGCTTCCGCACCGGCATCGCGTTCTCGGCCAAGCAGCTCCTCGAGGTCGCCGTGGTGCTGCTCGGCGCCTCGCTGAGCCTCGGGGCGATCCTCGCCTCCGGCCCGGCGCTGCTGGCCGGCATCGTCGGTACCGTGGTGATCGGCATCGCGGCGAGCGTGGCGATCTGCCGGACGCTCGGCCTGCCGGCCCGGATGGCGATCCTGGTGGCCTGCGGCAACGCCATCTGCGGCAACTCGGCGATTGCCGCGGTGGCCCCCGTCATCGGTGCCGAGCCGAAGGACATCGCCGCCGCGATCGCGTTCACGGCCGTCCTCGGCGTGCTGATGGTGCTCGGCCTGCCGCTGTTCGTGCCGCTGGCGGGCCTGAGCGACAATCAGTACGGCGTGCTCGCGGGCCTCACGGTCTACGCCGTGCCGCAGGTGCTGGCCGCCACCGTGCCGGTGAGCCTGCTCTCGACCCAGGTCGGTACCCTGGTGAAGCTCGTGCGCGTGCTGATGCTCGGCCCCGTGGTGGTGGCGTTCTCGCTGATCGCCCCCCGGCTGCCGCAGGCGGCCACCGACCCCTCCGGCCCCCGTCCCGCGCCGGCCCGGCCCGGGCTGACCAAGCTGGTGCCGTGGTTCATCCTCGGCTTCCTGGCGCTCGCCACCCTGCGCTCGCTGGGTCTCGTGCCGGACGCCGCCGTGAAGCCGCTGACCCAGCTCGCGGGCGTGCTCACGATCCTGTCCATGGCGGCGCTCGGCCTCGGCGTCGATGTCCGCGTGCTGGCCCGGGTGGGCGGCCGCGTGACCCTGGCGGTCACCGCCTCGCTCGCCGTCCTCGTCGCGGTGAGCCTCTGCCTCATCCACGGGCTCGCGATCCGGTAGGCGCCGGCTGGCCGACCCAGTATCCTCCCCCGGGGGGCCGACCGAGCGACTGGAGCGACGAGCGATGACGCGCGATTCCGACGATCCGCCGGCCCGGCGGCGCTTCCTCGTCCAGGGCGCGGCCGCGGCGGCGGCCCTCGTGGGCGGACGCGCCCGGGCGGAGGAGGCGGCGCCCCCCGCCATCCCGGACGGGATGAAGACCCCCGGCGCCGATGTCGGCAGCCAGACCTACGGCACGCCCTCGCGCTTCGAGGCGGACGTGATCCGCAACGTGCCCAAGGGCCTCAAGCAGTACACCTCCGCGTCGAGCCGCACGCCGCTCCAGGAGCTCGACGGCATCCTGACGCCGAACGGCCTGTTCTACGAGCGCCACCACGGCGGCATCCCCGACATCGACCCCGCCCGGCACCGGCTGATGATCCACGGGCTCGTCGAGACGCCGCTGATCCTGACGATGGACGACATCCGCCGCTTCCCGTCGGAATCGCACATCTACTTCCTCGAATGCTCGGGCAATCCGGGCTTCGAGGCGATCAAGGGCAAGACGGCCTCGGACCTCGTCGGCCTCGTCAGCTGCGCCGAGTGGACCGGCGTGCGCCTCGCCACGGTGTTGCGCGAGGCCGGGCTCAAGCCGGAGGCGCAATGGGTCGTGGCCGAGGGGGCCGACGCAGCCGCCCTCACCCGCAGCATCCCGATCGACAAGTGCCTGGACGATGCGCTGCTGGTCTACAGCCAGAACGGCGAACGGCTGCGACCGCAGCAGGGCTACCCGCTGCGGGTGCTCCTGCCCGGCTTCGAGGGCAACATGAACGTGAAATGGCTGCGCCGCCTCAACGTGACGGCGGAGCCGGCCTATTCCCGCGAGGAGACGTCGAAGTACACGGATTCCATGCCGGACGGCACGGCGCGGCAATTCACCTTCCTGATGGAGGCGAAGTCGATCATCACCCGGCCCTCCGGCACCCAGCGGATCGCCCCCGGCTTCCACGAGATCAGCGGCATCGCCTGGACCGGGCGCGGCAAGATCCGGGGCGTGCAGGTCACGACCGACGGGGGCCGGACCTGGCAGGACGCGGCGCTGCAGGAGCCGGTCCTGACCCGGGCGCTGACACGCTTCCGCCTGCCCTGGACCTGGGACGGCCAGCCAACGACCATCATGAGCCGGGCGGTCGACGAGACCGGCTACGTGCAGCCGAGCTTTTCGGATCTGACCGCCGTGCGCGGGCTTAAGTCCTTCTACCACAACAATGCGACCGTGCCCTGGCGCATCGCGGGCAGCGGCGAGGTGAGCAATGGCTACGCGTAACACCCGCGTGCTCGCGGCTGCATTGCTCCTGCTGGGCTCCGTCGGCGCGGGGCGGGCCGCGGAGCGCTACGGCATCGGCCGGGCCGCCACCGCGGCCGAGATCGCCGCCTGGGACATCGACATCGACCGCGACGGCCGGAAGCTGCCCCCGGGCAGCGGCAGCGTCGCCCACGGCCGGGACGTGTTCGCGGCGCAGTGCGCGTCCTGCCACGGGGCCCGCGGCGAGGGCGGGATCGGCGATCCGCTGGTCGGCGGCCGGGGCAGCCTGGCCTCGGCCAAGCCGCTCAAGACGGTCGGCAGCTTCTGGCCCTACGCGCCGACCCTGTTCGACTATATCCGCCGGGCCATGCCGATGAACGCCCCGGAATCGCTCAGCACCGACGACGTCTATGCGGTCTCGGCCTACATCCTGAACCTGAACGGTCTCGTGCCGGACGAGGCGGTGCTCGACGCCCAGGCGCTGGCCGCGGTGCGGATGCCGAACCGCGACGGCTTCGTCCCGGATCCCCGGCCGGACGTCCGCTGACGGGGGGCTGTGACTCCTGGGCGCTTATCGAGAGCGCTGGCCAGCACCCGACGCCCCTCCCTCGCCCCTCTGCGGGCTTGCGGATTCACACAACGCCGGATGGCTTGAGCGCCGGCGTAGGGACGGAGAACCCCTCGCCCCGCCTGCGGGGAGAGGGCCGCGTCTCCCCCTCGTCGGGGAGCGCGGCGAGGCGGCAGCCGAGGGTGAGGGGCGGTTCAGGCGAGCCCCTCCGGAATCGCCCCCGCACCGCCGCTGCGGCTTAGCCTTCGCTTCCCGCCCGGACGACGGGGTCCGTGCGGGCCTCTCCCCGCGCGTGGGGAGAGAGGAGGAACCTGCGCTCAGGCCTGAGATGTTTGAACAGTCAAGCCGTCGGAGGAGCGAGGCGCCAAACCGGGATCGTTCGCACTGCTCATCCACCGTTCAGGCAGCGGGTCCGATATTCGTCACAGCCAAGCTATAGACCAGTATTTCTGAATTGTAACTGCAGACATAATTTGAAAAACCTGAGGCAAGCTGGGCCATTTGAAGATTAAAGTTCCCTGAATGTATAATTCAGAACCGATTAAATCCGGAGCGCCTACCAGCGCCATCCGAAGGCGATGAGATGCGTCTCACCGTAGCCCGTCCCCGGATCGGCACGGTGAAGCGCAGGACCCCGCGGGGCCGCATCGCGCACGGCACGGGGTGCAACCACATGTCAGGGAGCAAAGACGAGCGGGCGGTCCCCAGCGCCGCGCGGGCCGAGACGGCCGGGTCGGTCGTTGCGTTCCCCTCGCGACAACGCCCCTGCGCGCGTCAACGCGAGATCGATGCTGCAGCCCGGGAGCGGATCGGGCGCGGCCTGCGCCTGCACTACGCGGACGTCCTGTCCCTTCCGGTCCCGGACCGGCTCCTGACGCTCCTCGACGCCCTCGCCGACACGGAGGCCCAGCCATGACCCTGATGCTCCAAGCCGTTCCCGCGGGGAGTGGAACCGGCGCGGCCCCGACGGGCGCCGACCCCGAGATGCGCGACCTCCTGCTGGGCGCGATCCCGGCCCTGCGGGCCTTCGCGTTCTCGCTGACCTATGATTTCGACCGCTCGGACGACCTCGTGCAGGACACGCTGGTCCGGGCCTGGATCAACGCCGCGAGCTTCCGCCGGGGCACCAACCTCACGGCGTGGCTGTTCACGATCCTGCGCAACCTGTTCTACTCGGAGCAGCGCAAGCGCAAGCGCGAGGTCGAGGATGCCGACGGGGTCCATGCCGGCCGGCTGACCAGCCTGCCCGAGCAGGAGGTCCGGATGGAGATGGCGCAGTTCCAGAGCGCCCTGAACCAGCTCCCGGCCGCCCAGCGCGAGGCGCTGGTCCTGGTCGGCGCCCAGAGCTTCACCTACGAGGAGGCGGCGGCGATCTGCGGCGTCGCGGTCGGCACGATCAAGAGCCGGGTCAGCCGGGCCCGGGTCCGGCTGATCGAGGCGCTGGGCATGGAGGGGACGGACGATATCGGCACCGACGCGCAGACCCGGGCGGCGCTCGACGGGGGCTGAGCGGCCTCACTTGATCAGCCGGACGACCTCACGGAAGCGCGGATGCCGGGCGGTGCCGAGCCACTCGAACACCACCATCTCGGTGGTGACGATCTCGGCGCCGTGGGCCGCCATCCGGGCGAGCCCTGCGTCCCGGTTCCCGGTCTTGCGGGAACCGACCGCGTCAGCAACCACGTAAACGCGGCGGCCGGCCTCCCGCAGGCCGATGACGGTCTGCAGCACGCAGATATGCGCCTCGCAGCCGGTCACCACGCAATCGTGGTCGTCCGGCAGGCGGTCGAGAAAGCCCGGGGCCTGCACGGCGCCGAAGCTCATCTTCGGAATGGCCGTCCCGGGCTCGGGGGCGAGCTCCGGCACCGTCGTCCCGAGGCCCCCGGCATTCTGCTCGGTGACCAGCACCGGCACGGCGACGAGTTTCGCGGCGGCGGCGAGACGGCCGGTGTTGGCGATCACCTCGGCGCCCGCCGCGATGGCCGGCATCAGCCGGACCTGGACGTCGATGACGAGGAGTACGGAGCGGGCGGGGTCAATCAGCGGCATCGGTCGCGACAAACTCTCAGAGCCTGTTTGATGGGATCGAGTCCTGGTTTCGAAAGGTCGGGACCTTTCGCGGGTCCGGGGCAGTGCCCTGGTGAACATCTCGGGGCCAGATCTCAGGGCTCTGCCCTGAGAACCCGCCAAAGGGCTGGCCCTGTGGAATCCCGAGCAGAGCAGGCTTTCAGTACGTAGTGAACAGGCGCGCCACCGCCTCCGGCTCCGCCGTGACGGTCAGCGCCAGGGCGAGGAGGATCCGGGCCTTCTGCGGGGTCAGATTGTCGGCGCTGAGGATGCCACGCTCGCGCAAGCGGGTGGACAGGGGCACCACGCCGCTCCCGGCCCGGGTCGACATCACCACAACGATCCCGGCAGCGGCCGCAGCCTCCAGGGCCTCGGCCTCGCCGGGCGGGACCATGCCCGGGGCGAGCCCCGCCGCGACGAGGCCCCGTGCCCCCGCGGCCCGGAACGCCCGCACGGCGGTGCCGTCGGCATCGGCGTAGCCATAGGCGATGTCGACCCGCGGCAGCGCGGTCAGATCCCGGATGTCGAAGGGCGTGCCCGGCGCGTGCGCGCGCTCGGAGCGCCGGTAGTACCGGACATGATCGCCGTCGACCTGGCCGAGCACCCCGAAATCCGGCGTCCGGAAGGTCTGGAGCCGGGCCACCGAGGTCTTGGTCACCTCGCGGGCCGCCTGGATCTCGTCATTGAGCACCACGAGGACGCCGCGTCCGCGGGATTCGGGCGCCGCCGCGGTGCGCACCGCCGCCACGAGGTTGAGCTTGGCATCGGTCGACAGCGCGCTCATCGGGCGCTGCGAGCCCACCAGCACCACCGGCAGGTCGACCGTCAGGGTGAGGCTGAGTGCGTAGGCGGTCTCCTCCAGGGTGGCGGTGCCGTGGCCGATGACGGCGAGGTCCGGGTGATCGGCCGCAAGGCGCGCGCACAGGCCGACGAGGGCGCGCCATTCGGCGAAGCCGATCGCCGGGCTCGGCACCGCCTGGAACGGGACCGGCACCATCGCGGCCACGCTTGCCAGCTCCGGGACCGCCGCCAGGATGCCGCCGGCCTCCAGGCGCCGGCCGGTGGCACCGTAGTCGAGGATGTCGAGGGCGTCGCGCCCGAGGGACGCGATCGTGCCGCCGGTCCCGATGAAGGCGACCTTGGGCAGCCCGCGTTCCGCCATCATCCCTGCCGCCATGCCGAGCCTCCCGGCCGTCCCCGGCCTCGCGAATGCGGGTGGACGATGCCGCGGCGCGAGGCCCCGGTCGACCCCGCCCGGCGCAGGCGGGCGATGCGCCGGACGATGGGCGCAGCGCCGGGAGGCGACCGCGTCAGCTCCGGAAGTCGACCAGTAGGGCCGAGATGCGGGAGCTGCCGCTGCTGCCGCTCGCCCCGTAGCCGACGCTGGGCGACTGGCTGTTCTGGAGTTGCTGGAGGAAGCCGGCCAGGAGATCGTTGGTCGACGACGTGTCGGCGCTGCTCGACGAACCGGAGGTGCCGCTGCCGGAGGCGCCGTCGGGGGGCGGCGAGCCCGGCGGGGGTCCCGGCGGCGGGCCGCCCGCACCCGAGACGCCTCCATCCGCTGCGTCGGCGGTCTGGGTGCTCCGGCCGTGGCTGGCGAACAGGGTCTTCAGCTCGGTGGCCTGATCGTCGGTCAGGCTGCCGCTGCTGACTTGATCGGCGATCAGGCTGTCGACCCGGTCCTTCATGGAGGACGGGTCGAGCTTGGCCTCGGTGCCGCTGCTGGCGTTCGCGCGGTCCGCCGACAGGCCGGAGTCGATCGACGACAGGGCGCTGGTCAGGGCAGTGGCGTCGGTGCTGCTGAGGGTGCCGGCCGACAGCGCGCTGCTGATCGTGTCGGCCATCCGTGTCTGCGGGCTGTCCTGGGTCGACCGTCGCGGCGCGTAGAGCTGCGACGCCGTGGTGGAACTGATGCTGCTCATGGAAACGCTCGGGGCACGGAACTGCCGGAGTCGACCGGCGGCGGGTCCGTGTGCAATTTACCCACGTAGTCCTTAAGGATGCGTTTCCCGGCGAATCTGCAATTGAGGTGGTTGTGACATCGTCCGGAGCGGTTTCGACCGCTCCATTGGAAAAGCGCGATGCGTTCGGCTCGGCGGATCGATCGAACAGGCCCTGCCGACAGGATTCACTCAGGGCGTGGCGGCCTTTCCCGCCTCCGGCCCGGAACCGGCCGGGACGCGCGCCCGGAGCGCCTCGGCCAACTGTCCGAATGTCGTGCTCCGCGTAACGAGCGTGTCGAACGCCTCCTTGGAGAGGATGAGGAATCGGGGGGCGGCCGGTCTCGCGTCGCTGGTCATGTCGCGGCGGAACCGCAGCCATCGATCGGTGTCGAGCTTCAGCCAGAAATCCCCATCCGGTCGAATGAACGGCCCACCGAGGATGTCGGCGATCACGATATCGGACGTATAGGTCGACCCGCCGAAGAACGGGTCGGGCTCGCCGTCGTCCAGGGCGCAGGCCGGCGTCTGCCGCTCCACCGGCTTCGGCCGCAGGGTGACGATCCTGAACGAGCGCCCTTCGTAAGCGCTTTCACCCGGCGACGGAAACGCCGTCCGGACCCAGACCGCGCCGGTCAGCGGGTTGGCGCTGCATTTCGCGGAGCCGCCTGCGTCGATCCGGACACTGTCCATCGCCGAGATCGTGAGGCCGGCGATCGCCTCATCCTTGGGTGTCGCTACGGGATCGACCGGCGCCACCATCCAGCGCAGGTTGAAGGCCTCGGCCGCCGTCAGCCGCCGGTCGAGGAAGGGCGGCTGACGGCGGCCGCTCGAAGATCTCCGAGCGCAGCCAATCCGGCAGATCGCCGTAATAAACGATCTGGCCGTTCCTCCGGGCCCAGAGCGGTTCGGCGCGGGATGCATCCAGCACCCAGAGGTCGGGATCAAGGAACGGCGAGCGGCGGCCGCTCCCATCGAGCCAAGCGAGAAACCGCTCGACGACGTCCTTTGGAAAGGTGACCTCTTCCAGCCTTCTGGCCGCCTCGGCGCGCTTGCAATCGAGCGTTCGGCACTGGGGACCGGGATCGGCAGCGTTCGCCTTGACGACCGCATCCCATTGTCGTTCGGCCTCGGCGGCGTCGCGGGGAAAATCGTTCAAGAGGGTCAGGTAGGGGCGCCACGCATTCATCCGGGTGGCGACCAGCCGTCCGAGATCCGCCGCATTGTTGGCCGAGCAGGTCAACGCCTCGAACGGATCGGCAGGCTTCGGATCGGCAGGCTTCGGATCGGCAGGATTGGCGCACGCGACCGTGCTCTTGATGCGGGCCAGCCTCTCCCGATAGGCCTCTTCGAGGCAGGCCGCATCGCGACAGCGATCACGCGTCGCCTTGAGCCAGAAGCGCTGATCCTCCGTGATCCTCTTGTGATCGTCGCGGACCGAGACCGCGCGCTTGTACGCCGCGTTGAGCCGTTGATCGGCCTCCGCCAGTCCCGGATCCGCGCAGATGATCGCCTCGACCGCAGTCGAAACCCGCGCACTCCATCGCCGATGCGGTCGACATGCAGGTCAGGACCGAACCGGCAAGCAGAAGCAGCAGCCGCGCAAGCAACCTATGACCGTCCACGTCGTCGTCCGATCGTGATCGTCTGCGGTTCGTCAGACGCCTGCGGCCACGCGCAGCGGCGCCGCCGTCTCGCCCAGGCGCACCGTCGGCGCGGCGTGCGTGTACAGGCCGCGATGCTTCGGATGGGGCGCGAGCCGGTCGGTCAGCCCGATCACCGTCTCGGCCGCGCCCAGAAGCAGAGCCCCCTCCGGCGCGAGCTGGGCGGCGAGCCGCGCCAGCACGTCCGATTTCGTCGGCGCGTCGAAGTAAATCAGCACGTTGCGACAGTAGATGATGTCGAACTGGCCGAGCATCGTGAAGCTTTGCAGCAGGTTGAGCTGGCGGTAATCCACCATGTTGCGCAAACTCTGGGCGATCTGCCACTGCTCGCCGACCTGATTGAAGTACTTGATCAGCCACTGCACCGGCAGGCCGCGCTGGACCTCGAAATGGCTGTAGAGCCCGGCCTTGGCCTTCTCGATCACCTCGGTGGAAATATCGGTGGCCACGATCTCGACCTGCCAGCCCGGCATCCGGGGCGCCGCCTCCTGCAGCAGCATGGCGAGCGAGTACGGCTCCTGGCCCGTGGAGGAGGCCGCGCACCAGATCCGAAGCCGGCGGCGGCTGGCATTGCGGATCAGCGCCTCCGGCAGCAGCGTGTCGCGGAACAGGTCGAACGGGATCCGGTCGCGGAAGAAGAAGGTCTCGTTCGTGGTCATCGCCTCGACCACGCTCCGCTCCAGCGCCCCATTCCGGCCGAGCTTGAGCGCGCTGATCAGCTCGCCAAGGCTTCCGAGCCCGCAGCGGCGGCAGATCGGGGTCAGCCGGCTCTCCACGAGGTAGCGCTTCTCGGCGGTCAGCGCGAGGCCGGAGCGCTGCTTGAGGAAGCCGCGCAGGAATTCGAATTCGAGTTCGGTCATGCCGGCTGACCCGTGATTATGGCGCGCAGAGCCGTCGCGAGGTCCGGCAGCGGCAGGACCGCCTCGGCGAGGCCGGCCCGGGCGACGCTGCCCGGCATCCCCCAGACCGTGCTGGTCGCCTCGTCCTGGGCCAGGACCGGGCCGCCGGCGTCGGTGAGCGCCCGGGCACCGTTGGTGCCGTCCGAGCCCATGCCGGTGAGGATCACGGTGACGGTGGCGGCGCCGAACAGGACCGCCGCGTCCTTGAACAGAACGTCGACCGCCGGCCGGCAGAAATTCACCGGCGGCCCGTCGGTCAGCTTGATGATGGGTCCGTTCGGGCCCGCCACGAGGCCCATGTGGCGGCCGCCCGGGGCGACATAGATCCGGCCGGGCTCGACCCGCTCGTCGGGCTTGCCCTCGGCGGCCTGGATTCCGGTGCGGGTCGTCAGGTGCTCGGCGAACACCGCGGTGAAGATCGGCGGCATGTGCTGCACGATCAGAACCGGCAGGCGTCGGAGCGTCGCCGCGCCGATCCCTTCCAGCATCTCGCCCACCGCCCGGGGCCCGCCCGTGGAGGAGCCGATCAGCAGGGCGCGGGGCGCCGTGCGGCTGCGAACCTTCGGCCGCAGGGTGAAAGGTGTCGGCGCGCGCGGCGCGGCTGGGGCCGCATGCGCCGCCACGGGGGCGGCGGGCGCCGGATGGGCCGCCGGCGCGAGGGCGGAGGCCGGGCGCCGGATCCGGGCCCGGGCCGCACCGAACACGCGCACGCGCTCGATCAGCTCGGCCCGGAACACGTCCGAGGTGGTGACGCCGCGGCTGCTCTCGGGCTTGGCGATGTAGTCCACCGCCCCGAGGGCGAGGCATTTCAGCGAGATGTCGGCGTTGCGCGTGGTCAGCGTCGACATCATGACGACCTGCACGCTCGGGCTCATGGCCAGCATGCGCGGTAGCGCGGTCGTGCCGTCGAGTTCCGGCATCTCGATGTCGAGCAGGACCACGTCCGGATCGTGCTTGGCCATCATTTCGATGGCGATCCGCCCGTTGGAGGCGGTGCCGACCAGCGTGAAGCCGGCCTCGCCGATCCAGCGGGCCACGAGGCCGCGCACCAC
>NZ_JALNUM010000164.1:0-10686 GCF_026540795.1 Methylobacterium sp. GC_Met_2 | reverse complement strand
ACAGCCGGGCCTGCACCTGGCGTTCGGCCATGGCCACTACGGCATGACCGCCGGCCCGCCGAGCGGGCGCCTGGTCGCCGCGCTGTTGGCACAGCGCGCGGCCTCGATCGATCCGGCCCCCTATGCCGTCGGCCGCTTCGCGTCCTAAGCGCAGCATGAAGCCTAGCCCCGAAACGGACCGGGCGGTGATGAAGCCCGGGGCTCCAGACTGAGGGTTCATGGCGCCTCAGGAGCCCGAGCGCGCCTTCGCCACATTCGCCGTCTCAGACGCTGCGAATGATTCGCGGAGGTTCGCCGTGCTCCGGCGATCGGCGCTCCCTGTTCGCACTCTGAACCATGCAGTTTGCGCCAAGAAGTATACCAGCCCGAGCTGCGACTTCTCGCTGAAGTTCGACAGCTTCGTCCCAGTGAGAGGATCGCGCTCAATTCCGCCCAGCTGAGCAGGAGGCGGCTGTAACAGCAGCGATATTGTATTGGAGCTATGACGTTGGGAACCACTGATAAGCTGGTGCGATCTGCATGTGCACCCATGGTGACCAGCTTCTCACTCCAAAGCTTTTTCGAGACGATCTGCCGGGATCTGGATGCAGCGAGGGCTGTCAGCTTTTCGGACTGATTCATCGGTGGGGAATGCGGCCTCTTCGTCCCGATCATCCAAAAGCGCCACGATCCGCTCTACGACGTCGAGCGCGAGCTCTGCGAGTTGCTCGAATTCCTCACGTGGGATTGCCTTGGCCGGAACTCGGCGGCTGGCGGGAAATGGAACGACGTTGCTCATGCTCAGCCCCAGGCCTTCACGGCTTCCATAAGGAGATCGCGATTGCGGATGGCCCCCTCGCACAGGAGCTCGTCCTTGATGCGCAGGCTCAGAGCAGTGTCGCGCTCCCAATCCACCCGCGGCTTCCGCAAGCGCATCTCGTCGGCAATTCGATCTCGGATAAATGCCGTCCGTTCGCCTTCGGCATCGGCCAGCGCGCCGGCCGGCGTATGGCGGCGCGATCCTGCCTCGCAATGATCGATGCAGTAGGCGAACTCCGAGATGGCCTGCCATTGGTCCCGAACAGAAGTGTAGGCGTCCCAGAGGTTGCTCAGCGCCAGGATGTCGAGCTTGCTGAGATCGACCGCGTAGGCCTGCGTCATCGCCCATCCGGTCTCGCCTCCGGCTTTGAGCGCAACGGGGCTACCCTGCTGCCTGGCGAAGCGGTCGGCCGTGTCCAGAAGGATGGTGAGCGCTTCCTCCTGGAACGTGTTGCCGATATTGATCCTGCTATCCCGCAGGAAATCTCGCAGGTGCGCGGCCAAGGCGCATAGGCCAGCCGTTGTGGTCGGCGTGGTCGCGGCCAGCGCTCCGTAAGCCTGATCCGCATGCTGGCAGGCCAGTTCGGACAGCTCGTCCGTCAGCTGCGAATTAGCGGCGGTGAAGGCTGTGCGATGTGCGGCGATCGCTGGCAGGATCGGGTCAGCCTGCTCTGATGCTTCGGCAGCTGCGAGCGCATCAATCCCATCGCAGATCGCCCGCACGGCGGCATATGGCAGGCCGCTATCGAGCGAGTTCACCTCGAAGCTCGTACGCAGCACCTCGACCTTGCACGCGAGATCACCGATCGAACGCGCCGGCGCATCGATGACAGCCTGCTCCGCGGCCGATGCTATGGTCCCGAGGCGATCAGCAGTTTCGTCAGTCAGACCGCGCTGATTCACGGCCTCGACCGCAGCCAGCCAGTTATCGCGCAGTTCGGCGGCGCGCGCTGAAGCAGTTGGCGGTGAAGCCTCTTGTCCCTTGGTAGAGCGCTTCAGAACGCGGGCGGCCGATGCCTCGACGTCGGCAGCGCGCTCACGCAGAGATGCACGCTGAGGGGACTGCACCTTCCTCTGAGTTGGCTTTGCCATCACAGCCTCCATGCGCAAGGCATGAAACCGTAGGCGAAGACACCTCCGGCGATGATGGCGATGGCGGTCAGCAGCTCGCCGGCGGCATCGAGGAACCGAAGCGCGCGGCTGTGCGGAGTATCAGGTCGAACCGGAGCGACAGCCTCCCAGGGTTCGATAGCACCGGGCAATGGCTCGTGTGGCAGGGAGCCGTAGCGGTGGACGCCTGGGTGTTCCCGAACCGTGCCGATGACAACCGGACGACGGATTGGAACGGGCTGGCTGAAGTCCGGAATGGCGGCACAAGGCCGTGAGAACGAACGGGAACGTTCACCGGCGCATGCCGGTGCTGTACCGTGATGGGTAGCCATGATCGTCTCCAGAGGACGGATGTGGTCAGGGCCGAGCAAGAGCACCACCTCTTGTTCGGCCCGGCAGTTTCTGACATTATCAACCTACGAGAGGTTTTCAATGTCAGAAACCGGCAAAAACAAAGGCGGCCGCCCTCGCGTCGATGCCACTCCGATCACAGTTCGGGTCCCACCGGGTCAGCTCGACAGTCTGGATGCATGGATCGCCGATCGTCCGGAGCCGAAGCCCAGCCGACCTGAGGCCATTCGGGAAGCTGTTTCGGAGCACCTGAAAGCGAAGGGCTACCTGAAGTGAGGATGAGGTCCGTCAGCGACCACAGGCGGTGAAATGCGGGCCATTCTCATTGCCGCGGTCGTCGCGATCGCCTTCGTCGCGGCCGTCATTCTGGGCGGACTGGTGAGCTACGGCAGGGGTTGAGCCCAACCCGCTGTGACCTGTGGATCACGCAAATACTGAATTGACTGGCTGCTAAAATTTCGCACTGGCCGATGGAGGCAGTCCAGGGGCATCAAGGGCCTCGCTACGCTGAGATGCCCCCAATGCCGATCGCCCTTTATGACCGCTTCCATCTCTATATCGCGACGGCGCTGGTATGCGGCGGGGTCGCGATGATGGCGGCGGCTTGGCTGCTGGATGCGCTTTGAGCTGCTCGCGTGCCGGCCAGGGCTAAGTGCGGCACAGCGAGGATCCGGAGGGGGCGAACTAATGCTCCGCACCAATTGGTCGAAGGCGAGGGGCTAGCTGAGGTGAGGACGCCGCTGCTCGCGATGGCGCTCCCTGTCCTCGCAGTGTTGGCGGGAGCGGTGAACATCCTCAACGGTCTTGTCTGTGAACACCCCCAGCTCACGGTTTTGGTAGTCGGACTCTTTGCCGGTGGTGTGGTCGCGGTACTAAGCTGAAGTCATTCCCGATCTGGTGGAAGGACACTTAAGGGCGAGGATCCTTAAGCGTGGCTTTAGCTAAGCACTGTTCTCGTTGACCGCTTGAGTGATGGGACTCTGAAGATCCTGTGCAATCTGCTCACCGGCCATTTGGAGCAGGATGCGAGCGACTAACAGCATCTCGCTCGTGCCGTGCTTCTTAACCGCCTCGAAAGCGGCGATGCAGGCATCGACCATAGCCTCCGGCCCCTGATCCTCGGTCATTTGTTTCGCAGTCCGTAATTCTATTGTCCCTCTATCTCAGGACCGAAACTGTTGCACAACCTGTAGTTTTAGATGGGGGGGCATGCGGTTGAATGCTGCATGGCACGGTTGCGCATGATCATATAGCTCGCAACTCAGGTGCGAATTAACCGTTGCCGGTTGCGAAGCTGAGGAGTGCATGAGCATGCCGAAAGACGTCGAGTCAGCGGCTCATTCGAAACCAGATGCGCTGCAGCGCGTCGCCGACGCTCTCGGCGTGCCGGCTGCAAGCTTTACTTCCGACGTGCCGGCCGCCTCCCGCGTAGCTGAGACAGCCGAATTGTTGCGCCTCTGGACAGCGATCCGCGATCGGGATGACCGCAAGGCGCTCCTCGCAACCGCTCGCGACTTAGTCAGCAGGTATGACGTTGGGCGTGAGGCTGCCGAGTAGCGCCATCCGCCCTTGAAGCCGCCGGCGTCATCTTCATCGACGAGAACGGCGAAGGGCCCGGGGTGCGGCTGAAGAAGCCTACACCCATATCTGCTTGGGGGTTACGGAGCGCGGCGAGATAAAATTTCAAGCTGCCGCTTCCAGTGCCTCACGCACTGGATTGACAACGGTACCAAGACTTTTTTCAGAAGCAGAATTAGTAGCCCATGCAGCACATAGTGCCTGCCATAAAATAGTTCCGCCAATAAAAAGGCGATCCGCGGCCTCGTTGACCCAATCATGGTGATCAGACAGCGTCATAGCTTTCTCAAGAGCATCAATAGTTTCCGATGATCCGCGCCCGATGCGCGAGGAAATATTGGGCCAACCTTTATCTTGTAGATCATGAAAAATCACACGTTCCGGCGCGTCATCTCCCGGTATGACTACGCAGCCAGTTGATGGCGCTTGGTCGCCATCTAAGTAAACAATAGAAGGTCTTGGAAAGCGCTTTTGGCTCGCCATAAGTCCAAGAGCATTTCCTACCGAGGCGCTTCCGTAAGGTATGATTTTTGCCCGAGATAGGAGATCTCGATCGCTCGCTACAATCATCTCTCCGACTAATGCAGCAGCTCTCACATCTTCAACGTAAATATCACACTCCGGATGCTGTTCCTCATCCATTCTAGTCATAGCGAAATCAGGGCTGACGCCTGTTACGACGCTTTTTCCGCCTACACCTTCCATAAGGTAGATGCGACCTTCCGGAGGGAGCTCGCCAAGCACATAAGGCGAATGAGTTGTCAGAACGATCTGAAGCTCTTTATCCCTCGCAATACGACAAAGGTCTCTTATCAGTCGTCGTTGAGCTCTAGGATGAAGCGAGGTTTCGACTTCATCTATCAACACAACGCCATACTTTGGATAATCGGGCGCGAGCAACTCAGCTACGGCAATTTCACCTACTCCCTGGTGAAAGCCAGAATATCTATTTCCGCCAATTTCTAAAACCGGGATCTTCCGCTTATCATCGGCGCTAGTTACCGAAAGGCCAGCAGTCACGTATTTTTTCCCAATAATGTTTGTCAGTCGTTCCAGCTTGTCTGAGTCGAAAGGGATGTGCGCACCTTCAGTAACTCCCGCCTTGATGAGTTTTGGATAGCCCACCCGTGCGCTCACAGGCTGAATGCGACTGAGGTCGATGTATTCTACGCGCCTTTCCGGACGTTGCGGATTTCCTCTCCAGCGATCGGTAGGCTTTCTAACGGCGCGAACTTGGGAGACACCTCCCTCCCGATAGGAAAAGCGAATCGCAGCAGCGCGAATTTTTTCAAAGGGTGTATCAGGGAAGAAATCAGAAGCGTATCGCTCCTTCTTCTTGTCGCTTGCTCGGTAAGAGGCCGCTACTGCTTGAAGTACTGTACTTTTGCCAGAGCCATTCTCCCCCACGACAGCCACGACTGGATAGTTCAAGTCGACTCGCTGCCCCGTCCAGCCCCGGATCCCAAGTATCTCCAACCATTCTAAACGCTTGGGCCATCCTGTGCCGGTGCGCCACTTATTCTGAAGTTTCCGAGCTTCTGAGGAGAGCGCCATCCGATGCCTCGCGCCGTTCTTAGGTGGCGCATTCAGGGGTCGTAAGCCGCTTAAAGTCAATTCTAAGCGGCGCTCGACGCTCGTCAGCGCCGCCAATTGACGGCAACGGTGCTGTGATTAAACCGCTGCCGTCTTCAAATGGAGCAAAAGGCCCGCCCAGGCACTGGGCCGGGCGGGCTAAAGGTGGTCTCGTCGGGGGAATGCTACGAAGATCCGCGAGCGGCCAGGCAGTTCCCCGCCCTCTCAATCCGCCCGCCGCATCTGCGCGCCGCTGCGCTGCACTAAGAGTCAGAATGCTTTGCCGAAGTCGAGAGCCCGGCTATCCTGCACTCATACGCACAGCCCTCGCCGCCCTCGCTCTCGTCGTCGCTGCCGGTGGGGCGTAGCCCGGTAATTCTGATCACCGCGGTCGCGCGCTCTATTTGAACTAGGAGCGCGGTCCTGTCGCCGCAAATCCCACCTGGAATTGCACATGCCATCGATCACGCCTTCGGTCGCCCAGGGTCGACACAAGGCCTTGCGCGCTTTTGCCGACAACCCGCAGGGGCTGCCCGGGAATGCCTATTCGAGCGTGATGCCGGTGCTTCAGGCTGCGGGCTTGGTGACGCGGCGGGACGCAGGACTGAAGGGCCGCCGAACGCTGTGGTTCTTGACGTCAGCCGGCCACGATATGGTGACCCAGGTTGGCACGGATGAACTGCAGAAAAGGCGGGGCGAATAACGGACGATTAGGTGGGAGTCGAGCACAGGCCGCTTTCGCGACAAGCCGGCTCAGGGCGGTTTGGACAATCAGCTTCACTCTCGACACTGTGATCCTAGCCGCTATCCTGTCCCTATGCGCAGATCCGTGGCTGCCCTCGCTCTCATCGTCTCCGCCGGTGGAGCGCAGGCTCAGCAACAGCTTCCGACCGTTCCCGAGCTGCTGACCGCCGAGCTGAAGGCATCGCTGGCCTGTGAGGCCGCCGGGGACCCGGCGGTCACCCATGAGCAGTGCAGGCTTCATGACCGGTTGAGCGGCCGTCTCGCCCAGGCCGGCTACTGCTATGGCCGCAAGGGGCAGGCCGAAGGGAAGAAAGACTGGCACGCCTGCCAGCCGGACTCGATATACGAGGACGACATCGAGGCGGTGCAGCGCTGATGTTCAGGCTCCCGCCTACCAGCATGTATCGCCTTCAGACCCTTGCTCAGACCGGTCCCCGTTTCTACCAGGTGACCGCCTACATGCGGCGCCTTGAAGTGCTCGGTCTGGTGGCAGCAACCGGGCGAACAGATCCCGGGAAGAAAGCCGTCGAGTACTGGATCACTGATGCCGGGCGGGCCGAGTTGCAGCAGCGTTTCGGACCTTTTTCGACGACGCCAATCGAAGGCTGACGTTGCCAGCGTGTGAGCCGGTCCGATTGAGATGCTCTACAACGTCGCCGCGTAGGTCACTCGTCACCAACTTCCGGGGCCTCGTAACAAAGGCATGCGAACTCGACGAGGCCGGCTAGAATTCCGAGGGCGCAGACGGCTTCGACGTGCATCAATCGCTCCGACGTAAGTCCTAATTCCCAGATAAGGGAGAGGCGGAGCAACAAAGCGGCGTGTGTCTTACTGTTCCATCGCGGCCATAGAAAAAGCCCGCCGCGGCGAACCGAGCGGGCTGAAGTTGGGGCATCGAATCTTGGGGGATCCAATCGGTGCTTCATATCGCAGCCAGGGCGCGCGTGACGTCACGATGCCGAGACAGAAAACCCCGCGCGGCTGAGCCGGCGGGGCTGAAGGTTGTCTCGCTGGGGTATCGAGACCTGATATACGCGCGGCCGCACGCGTGGTTCCAGAAGGTCTCAATCGCCCGCCGCACCTGCGCGCAGCTGCACTGCACGACGTTCGCGAGCGAGTTGTCTGGCAGCCGCGCTCGGTTATCCTTCCGCCATACGCGAAGTCCTCGCTCTCGTTGTCGCTGCCGGTGGGGCGCAGGCGGCCGATCCGCTGCCGAAGTTCAAACCCAACACTCTCTACACAGATGCCCGAGTTTCGCTTCTGAGCCTGGGCTGGCAGCCGGTACCAGCATCGAACAGATCATGCGATCAGCGCGAGAGCACCTGCCAGACCTATCCTGAGGCCGAGAGCTGCGCGCCGTTTGGCTCGTCAGCCTGCCTGATGCTTTGGAAGCGCGGTGAGCAGATCATCAGCGTGATGACGATCGGCGACAACGACATCCTGGTGCGATCTGCGTCCTGCCGGTCCGGCTGCTAACTGCATCGACTTAAAACCCGCCGCAACGAACTGGGCGAACTCAGTTTCAATCTTGACCATCCAAACTGATTTAAGCTTTTGTTAAGGGTCGAATGACCCAATTGCACCTTGAGCAAACTACGGAGGGCGAACGATGACCCAGCTTGTCCAGTTGAGCTTCCGCGTCAAAGAATATCAGAACGGCAACCCCTACATCATGCTTGAGCAGCGTGGTCTACCTGGCGAAGCTGCAACTGAGACGATGAAGCCTTTCGCGTTCGATCTCAGGCCCGGGACAACTTGCGAACAAGCTGACGGATTAGTCCAGGCCATGCGCTTGATCATCACGCATGTGCATTTCGAGGCAGCGCCCGTTGTTATACAGCAGGAAGAAGCGGCCTGACCGTCCGTTTCGTCTTGCATATGCCGATCATGCAGCGTGAAGATATCCAGGACGGCCGAAGCAAAGAAAAGCCCGCACCGGTGAACCGGGCGGGCGAAAGTTAGAGGCCTCCCGGTGCGTTACGCCAGGCGACTGCGGCGATCGTACCAGAGTCGCGAACACAGGAAAGGCCGCCGCGATGACAGATCGGGCGGGCTAATTGATCTGAGAGACGAAAGTTACTTCCCGCTGGGCGCAGCATAGCTGCCGGTCGCTCCATTGCCGCCGCTGCTACCTGCCGGTGCGCCCGGTGTCTTATTCCGGGCGAAGCTTGCACCTGGATACCGTCGCTGCGTCCGAGACATCATCCGCCGCCGCATATGATGGTGCCTCATCCTCACGGTGGTAAGCATGTCGGATGAGGAAGTGATAACCGCTGCGGGGCCGGCGGGCACGGCCGCGGCCGGGAGGGTCAGGCTTGCGAGACCTACACCGGCCAGCGCTGCGAGAAACATCGTACGCATAGAATTCCTCCTTGCCGCGGCTCCGCAGGAGCGCGCTGGCTCACGAGGAAGCGCCGAAGCTCGCTATCAGTTCACAGCCCTTGTCTACCCGCGACTCGGCACCGCGGCGGGATGCGTTACACGAGGCCATGGACCTACGATTGAGCTACGAACAGGCCGTCCGTCTCCTTGAGGAGCGCGTTGTCCAGATGCGCCAGGACAGTGCGTCCTCTGAGACCATCGCCCGCGCCATCCATGCGGAGCGCCTGCGGTTATCGACACAGTTCAAGGCGTTGACGCCTGAGCCGTACCAAAGCCGCATCCGGGAGCGGACGATCAGGGTCTACGGCAACGAGCACGGCCCATCAATTGAGTTCCTGAGGGCGAAGGACAAGTCCTGGGACGCGATCATCGAGAGTGCGACGCGCCCAGGGCCACAAGTCGGGCTCGACCGTGAGCAGTCGATGTAAGCCGACCCGCAAGCTCGCCGGCGGCTTCCGTTCACCCTCCATCCGCCTTCGTCACCCTCCGCTCGTGGTTCTGCACGATGTCGCGGAAAAGGTTTTCGGGTCACGCCTGCCCGTTGTTGCTCGCCATTGCGTAGGCCCGCCTCGGGCCAACCAAGCGACACGGGACCTTAAGCTTACCGGTTCACCCTACCGGCATCGAGTTCAGTCCCGGTGTTCTCCATGACCTTCGCGCTATTAGCCGCCCTTACAGCCGGCACCTTGTGCCTGGGGATGCTGTCCGTCCTCATGCCGCTCAAGCAGCCGCGCGAAGACGTTGAGCTAGGGACGCTCGATGAAGACGATTTCCTCGGTTTTGGCGGTTCTATCATCGACCTAGAGCCAATTCGCTGAACCATTCTCATGCCTGCCCGCTGTTGGCAGCCATCGCGAAGGCCCGGCCCTTCAGGCTCTGCTTCAGGTCACTGATCAGACCTGCCGAGTCCGAAGCGCTACTGTTGACGATCACGTCGCCGTGCATGTGCGTGGTGTCGGTGCGGACCGAACTCTGCCAGTTGTCGTTGCTGATGCTGGAGGCCTGCGCCGCCTGGGTGACCCGAGCCTGATTTCTTCGCCAATCCCGGAGCCCAGCCATGACGAGCCCCAATTTGGAGGAGCGCAGAACCGAGCGCCTTCCCGATCTCGACGACGCCTCGCTCGCCTGCATGCATCGGATCGCGAAGCTAGCCGACATCCCGCGCAATCAAGACAACACCGGCATCCGCAACAGCATCCAATTCATGGTCCGCGAGGCCATGCGCGCCGTTCTCCCGCCGGACGATCCTCGGCTTGACCCCGATTACCCGTTCAATCTGGAGAAGGACTGAGCAGCACGGTCAAGTCCGGCGCCATCACGCGCGAGGCGGTCGTCCGAACCATCGCCGACGGGCTCGGAGTCGTCTGCGCGCCGCTCTGCTGCCTAGGGTCACGCCACCCCATCCGCCTTTGCCATCTGCCGCCCGTGGTTCTGGACGATGTCGCAGAACAAGTTGCCGGTAGCGTGCAAGGCGTACAAAGTTGCCCACCTCGGCGAGCCGGGCTGACTGGGTTTGGCCCTTTAACGGCGACATCGCACCGTCGTCTTCCTCTGGCGGAGTTTGAGGTGCATTTTATTCCAGAGGCGAGTCACAGCCCTGGCAGTCTGGAGCTCGCTCGTCGGTCGCTAGAGGCTCGCAGCCGGTCAAGGTCACCGCCATGCGCTTGCGGATCTTCGTTTGGCTGCGACGTCGGGCGAGTAGGTCCAAACCCGTCCGCCCTGCTGGCATCTTGGAGGCTGTAGCAGCCCTACGTACAGACGGACTCATAGTGGCGCCCTATCTGGACAAGTACGGCTTTCAGCACTGGCAGATGGGTGATTTCGTCATGACGGAGGCTGCGGTCATCCAATTCGCCGTGGGTAGGGGGATGCTCAGTGACCGCTAGGTGAACCGTTCCACTGACCCGACCTACGTCATCCCAACTGGCCTCGCGGGCAGTGGATACTGAACCTGCCCTATGCCGAGGCGATCACTGTCCGGCGCGAGGAGCGAGGAAGATGATCACTGGGCCCCAGCTTCTCGCCGCACGGATCTCCATCGGCTGGTCACCTGCGAGATTAGCCGGACGTGCCAAGGTACCATTGGGTGTCGTGGCACGCGCCGAGGGCACCCCAGGCGAGCCGACGGTTACCATCGCGCAGCTGAACGCT